>NZ_JBVKCA010000001.1:0-191812 GCF_055656965.1 Streptomyces sp. NPDC111656 | reverse complement strand
GTTGTGGGGGTGGGGTGGTGGTGTGGGTTTGTTTGGGGGGGGCGGGGGGTTTCCCTCCGCTTTGGTTGGGGGGGGCGGGGGGAACAAAACGCTCAGCCACGAACGGCCCGCAGCCGCCCGACAGAGCTCAGCGCCCCCAAGACGCCCGCGCGGCCTGCCTCATCACCCGGCGCCGGCGCCACCCACTCAACCGGTCCACGTACAGACCACCCTCAAGGTGGTCGTACTCGTGCTGGAGGCACCGGGCGAACCAACCGGTGCCATGCACCGACATCGGCTCCCCGTCCACGGTGAAACCCTCGACCACGGCGTGGTCGTACCGCTCCGTCCCCGCTTCCAGCCCGGGCAGGGAGAGACAGCCCTCCGGCCCGCGCAGGACCACTCCGTCCGCCTCGACGAGGCGGGGGTTCACCACGTGTCCCAGATGGCGGACGTCCTCGTCGTCCGGGCAGTCGTACACGAAGACCCGTGACGCGACGCCGACCTGGTTCGCGGCGAGGCCGACGCCCTGGGCGGCGTACATCGTCGCGAACATGTCCTCGACGAGTCGGGCGAGTTCGGGACCGAAGTCCGTGACGTCTTCACACGGTGTGTGCAGAACGGGGTCGCCGAGCAGAGTCACCGGCCGGACGCGCCCTCGGGTGCCGCGGATGGAGCCGTGTCGCATGGCGGCAAGGGTACGGTCCTCATGGGCGCGCGAATGTCGCGCGGGCACCGTGGAGGTGCCGCGATTCGGGCACGTGAGTGGATCTCGATAGGCTGAGGCCCACACGGTGCCGGGGGCAGAGGCGCGGCGCGTACGCAAGGAGGATCGAGAAACGATGTCAGGCAACTCGGACCCGCTGACGCCGCGGGCCAAGCTGGCCGTGACGGCGGGCAAGGCGGCGGCGGCCGTCTCGCGGGCCGCCGGACGCGGCAGCGGATCGGTGATCGGCGGCCGGGTGGCACTCAAGCTCGACCCCGATCTGCTGGCCAGGCTCGCCACCCACCTGGACGTGATCCTGGTGTCGGCGACCAACGGCAAGACCACGACCACCCGGCTGATCGCGGAGGCGCTGCGCGCCGCGGGCCCGGTCGTGTCCAACGCGCTGGGCGCCAACATGCCGGCCGGTATCACCTCGGCTCTCGCCGGGGGTTCGGACGCGAAGTTCGCGGTCATCGAGGTCGACGAGAAGTACCTCGCGGGTGTCGCCCGCGACACCGACCCGAAGTGCATCGCCCTGCTCAACCTCTCCCGCGACCAGCTCGACCGGGCCGCCGAGACGCGGATGATGGCCGAGCACTGGCGTGAGGGCCTGGCCGGTTCCAAGGCCGTCGTGGTCGCCAACGCCGACGACCCGCTCGTCGTGTGGGCCGCTTCCTCCTCGCCGAACGTCATGTGGGTGGCGGCCGGTCAGATGTGGAAGGACGACGCCTGGTCCTGCCCGTCCTGCGGCGGTGTGATGCAGCGCCCCGGCGACGACTGGTTCTGCGGCGACTGCGGCTTCCGCCGTCCGACGCCGACCTGGGCGCTGTCCGGGGACCACGTCCTCGACCCGCACGGCTCCGCGTGGCCGATCCACCTCCAGCTGCCCGGCCGGGCCAACAAGGCGAACGCCGCCTCGTCGGCCGCCGTCGCCGCGGTCTTCGGGGTGCCCCCGCAGGTCGCCCTGGAGCGCATGTACCAGGTGCAGGCGGTCGCCGGACGCTACGACGTGGTGCAGTTCATGCAGCGCGACCTGCGTCTGCTGCTCGCCAAGAACCCCGCGGGCTGGCTCGAGACGTTCTCCCTGATCGACCCTCCGCCGACCCCGGTCATCCTGTCCGTGAACGCGCGGGGCGCCGACGGTACCGACACCTCCTGGCTGTGGGACGTCGACTACACCCGTCTGACCGGGCACCCCATCTTCGTGCTCGGCGACCGCAAGCTCGACCTCGCCGTGCGTCTCGAGGTCGCCAACCAGTCCTTCCAGGTCTGCGAGAACCTCGACCAGGCGGTGCAGCTCGCCCCGCCCGGTCGCATCGAGGTCATCGCGAACTACACCGCATTCCAGGATTTGAGGCGTCGTGTCGGCAACTGAGCAGCCACGGAGGACCAAGAGAATGAGTGACAACAGCCTGCGCCTGGTGTGGATCTACCCGGACCTGCTGAGCACCTACGGCGACCAGGGCAACGCCCTCGTCGTGGAGCGCCGGGCCCGCCAGCGCGGTCTCGACGTCGCCCGTCTCGACGTACGCAGCGACCAGCCGATCCCGACCTCCGGCGACATCTATCTGATCGGCGGCGGCGAGGACCGGCCGCAGCGGCTCGCCGCGGAGCGTCTGCGCCGCGACGGCGGTCTGCACCGCGCGGTGGGCAACGGCGCGATCGTCTTCTCGGTCTGCGCCGGCTACCAGATCCTCGGCCACGAGTTCATCAACGACCTCGGGCAGCGCGAGCCCGGCCTCGGCCTGCTCGACGTGGTCTCGGTACGCGGCGAGGGCGAGCGGTGCGTCGGCGACGTACTCGGCGACATCGACCCGCGGCTGGGCCTGCCGCAGCTGACCGGCTTCGAGAACCACCAGGGCGTCACCCACCTCGGCCCCACCGCGCGTCCGTTCGCGCAGGTGCGGCTCGGCAAGGGCAACGGCACCGGCGACGGCACCGAGGGCGCGTACAACGACACGGTCTTCGGCACGTACATGCACGGGCCCGTGCTCGCCCGCAACCCGCAGATCGCGGACCTGCTGCTGAAGCTGGCGCTCGACGTGAACGCGCTGCCGCCGATCGACGACCGCTGGTACGAGGCGCTCCGGGGCGAGCGCATCTCCGCGGCGCAGCAGCCCGCCTGAACGGTCGGCCAACAACGGACAAACGGTACGGGATGTCCACAGGGCGCGCTCGAGGGATACCTCAAGCGCGCCCTAGGCGTATCCGGCACGGTGTACCCAGGTCGGGCCCGCCTGACCACGTGTCCGCTCACTTGTGCGGCCGCGTCCACCAGGCGGACGCCCGCTACGGCACCACCCCGTCCCGCCGGTAGGGTGACCGGGATTCCAGCCGGACAGCGTGGTCCGGTACCCGGCCCACGTTGAGAAGGTATTTCGGGCTATGCGCATTGGTGTCCTCACGTCCGGCGGCGACTGCCCCGGCCTGAACGCCGTCATCCGGTCCGTCGTGCACCGCGCCGTCGTCGACCACGGCGACGAGGTCATCGGCTTCCGGGACGGCTGGAAGGGGCTTTTGGAGTGCGACTACCTGAAGCTCGACCTCGACGCGGTGAGCGGCATCCTGGCTCGCGGCGGCACGATCCTCGGCTCCTCCCGGGTCCAGCCCGCGCAGCTGCGTGACGGCGTGGAGCGGGCCAAGGGCCATGTCGAGGAGCTCGGCCTCGACGCGATCATCCCGATCGGCGGCGAGGGCACGCTGAAGGCGGCCCGGCTGCTCTCGGACAACGGCCTGCCGATCGTCGGCGTGCCGAAGACCATCGACAACGACATCGCCGTCACGGACGTGACCTTCGGCTTCGACACGGCCGTCGGCGTCGCGACCGAGGCCCTGGACCGGCTGAAGACCACCGCCGAGTCCCACCAGCGGGTGCTGATCGTGGAGGTCATGGGCCGCCACACCGGCTGGATCGCCCTGCACTCCGGCATGGCGGCGGGCGCGCACGCCATCGTCGTCCCCGAACGCCCCTTCGACATCGAGGAGTTGGCCGCGCGGGTCGGCGAGCGCTTCGAGGCGGGCAAGCGGTTCGCGATCGTCGTCGCCGCGGAGGGGGCGAAGCCTCGCCCGGGCACCATGGAGTTCGACGAGGGCGGCAAGGACGTCTACGGGCACGAGCGCTTCGCCGGCATCGCCCGGCAGCTCTCCCTGGAGCTGGAGGAGCGCCTCGGCAAGGAGGCCCGGCCGGTGATCCTCGGGCACGTCCAGCGCGGTGGGACGCCGACGGCGTACGACCGCGTGCTCGCCACGCGGTTCGGCTGGCACGCGGTGGAGGCGGCGCATCGCGGCGACTTCGGGAAGATGACCGCGCTGCGGGGGACCGACATCGTCATGGTGTCGCTCGCGGAGGCGGTGGAGAGCCTGAAGACGGTTCCTGAGGAGCGGTACGCGGAAGCGGAGTGCGTGCTCTGAGGGTTCGTTCGCGCTGCACTGACCCCGGTCATAGTGGTGACCGGGGTCAGTTCTACTCTGGTTCGGACAGACAGCGCACAACGTACGAATCAGGAGCCGGCGGATGGATCACAGCGGGCACGGCATGACCATGGATCTGCCGCCGTTCACGCTGGGGCGGGGGCTCGAGTGGTCCGCGGACCCGTTCTTCCTCATCGCCTGTCTGACGGGACTCGGCCTGTACGGCTGGGGGGTCGTGCGGCTCGCACGGCGCGGTGACAAGTGGTCGGTCGGGCGGACCATCGCCTTCGTGCTCGGCGTGCTGACCGTGATGCTCGTGATGTGCACCAAGCTGAACGATTACGGCATGGTCATGTTCAGCGTGCACATGGTGCAGCACATGGTGATCAGCATGCTCTCGCCGATCCTGATCCTGCTCGGAGCGCCGATCACCCTGGCGCTGCGCGCACTGCCGGTGGCCGCCACGCGAGGCAACAAGGGTCCGCGTGAACTGCTGCTGATGTTCCTGCACAGCCGCTACATGCGGATCATCACGCATCCGGCGTTCACGATCCCGCTGTTCATCGCGAGCCTGTACGCGCTGTACTTCTCCCCCATCTTCGACTTCCTGATGGGCTCCAGGACCGGGCACATCGCGATGATGTGCCACTTCCTCGCCGTCGGCCTGGTCTTCTTCTGGCCGATCATGGGCGTCGACCCCGGACCGCACCGGCCGGGCTATCTGATGCGGATGCTGGAGCTGTTCGCGGGCATGCCGTTCCACGCGTTCTTCGGTATCGCGCTGATGATGGCGTCCGCGCCGATGGTGGAGACGTACAAGAACCCGCCCGCCTCGCTCGGCATCGACGCGCTCTCCGACCAGAGCGCCGCGGGCGGCATCGCCTGGGCGTTCAGCGAGATCCCCTCCGTCCTCGTGCTGATCGCGCTGCTCTTCCAGTGGTACGCCTCCGAGAAGCGGCAGGCCCGCCGCACCGACCGGGCCGCCGACCGCGACGGCGACAAGGAACTCGAGGCGTACAACGCCTATCTGGCCTCACTCAACGCACGCGGCCGCTGAATTAACTTTGCAATTCACCTTGCGTGAAGGGCTTTTCGGTTCAGTAGCATGGGGGGACAACGGGGGAAACCGCAGGGGGAGCGGTCATGTCAATTCGTGCGTCCATGCAAAGGGCGGGGATTTCCGCCGCCCGAAGGCTCGCTCTACTGCTGGTTTCGGTACTGATAGTCAGCGGGTGCAGCAAATCCGATCAGTTGTTCGTGGTGCGGGCCGTGGCGGCGGGGGTTTCCT
The DNA here is from genome assembly GCF_055656965.1 of Streptomyces sp. NPDC111656. Classification (NCBI taxonomy): domain Bacteria; kingdom Bacillati; phylum Actinomycetota; class Actinomycetes; order Kitasatosporales; family Streptomycetaceae; genus Streptomyces; species Streptomyces sp. NPDC111656. The sequence goes on along the minus strand of NZ_JBVKCA010000001.1, from coordinate 186,428 downwards.
CGGTCTCCCCCTTCTTCAAGGAGGACCGACAGCTCGGCACGGACATCCACGTGCCCGAGGCCAGGCCCAGCGGTGGTGTGCAGGCCAGTAACAGCCCCGGGCTGTACGGCGGGGCCCCTGACGGCAGGGGCGGAAGCGGCTCACCGGCACCGGCGCCCGACCCCAGTGCCGCACCCGGCACAGGCACCGGCGTGTGGGGCGGCACCACGCAACCCGGCACCTGCGCCGTCGCGAAGTTGAAGAAATTCCTCACCGACCCCAAGAACTCGACCAAGGCCCAGGAATGGGCGCGGGTCCTGCATATAAGCACCGATCAGATCCCGAGTTATATCGATCAACTCACACCCGTCGTACTGCGTCACGACACTCTCGTGACGAATCACGACTACAAGAACGGCAAGGCGGTTTCGTACGCCGCGCTGCTGCAGGCCGGAATCGCCATTCTGGTCGACCGACAGGGACTGCCCGCGGTGAAGTGCTCCTGCGGCAATCCGCTGCTCCCCTTCGAGGGAAAGGCCTCGAAGACCGACGTGCGGTTCAACCACGGCAACAAGAAGTGGGCCGACTACCGGCAGGACCGCGTCGTGGTGGTCCAGCCGCCGCCCGGGGCGCAGGAGATCCACAAGCTCCAGCTCGTCGACGTGCACCACCCCGACCGGGGGATCGCCCGCCCGGTGGGCAGCGACGGCAGCCAGGACAAGTCCTTCGACACCCAGGAGAAGCACGCCGTGCCACCGGTCACCGGCATGACCTTCGCGGAGGCGACCCGGCGGCTGACCGACGCGGGGCTGGGCATGTCGTACGCCGGTGACACCCTGCCGGCCGACGACGCCCAGGTGACGGCGTCCCGGCCGACCGAGGGCAGCCAGGTCGCCTGGGGCACGTCGGTCGTCCTGTCGGCGCGGTCCGACAGCCCGACCGAGAGCGGCGGTGGTCCGACCACGCCGTCGGATTCCGGCACGAGCACGGGCGGCGCGAGCGGAGCGGGCGGCACGAGCGGAGCGGGCTCGGATCCTGGGACGACCCCGCCGACCTCGTCCGGGGGATCGTCCGGCTCCTCGTCCGACCCCTCGTCCGGCCCCTCGTCCGGCGGCGCGTCGTCGGGCAGCGCCTCGCCGTCCGACAGCGGCACCGGGTCGGGTGTCCCTACGGACACGAGCGGCGGCACGGGCGGCGGAACGACGTCGGCCCCGCCGCACACCCCTCCTACCGGCTCACCCGCGAGCAGCGCCCCGAACACCCCCTCGGCCACTGCCCCGACCGTGCCGACGACCGAACCGACCTCGCACGAACCGACCTCGACCAGGCCCACCGTCAGCAGCGCGCCGCCGCCGAGTGAGCCCGTGTCGAGCACACCGCCCGCCCCGGTCGACCCGGGTACGAGCGACTCCGCGCCCGGTGGGCCCACCCAGAGCGCGGCCTGACCCGCGTACGACGACGCAGAACCCGGGGGCAACCGGATGACAGCAGGATCAGCGCAGTCGGGAGTGGGCCGGATCATCGACGGCCGGTATGTGCTTCTGAAGCAGGTCGGCTCCGGCGGGATGGGCCACGTCTGGCTCGCCCACGACCAGCGGCTCGACTGCGACGTGGCGCTCAAGGAGATCAGGTTCCGCGATGTCCGGGAAGGGAGTGAGGAGCACGAGTCACGGATCGCGCGCGCCCGCGCCGAGGCCCGGCACGCGGCGGTGCTGCGCGGCCACCCGCACGTGGTGACGGTCCACGACGTCCTGGAGCACGACGGCCTGCCATGGATCGTGATGGAGTACGTGGCGGACGCCGAGGATCTGCGGGCCTGGCTCGCCCGGCGCGGCCCGCTGGCCCCCGACGAGTGCGCCCGCGTCGGCCTCGCGGTGCTGGACGCGCTGACCGCCGGGCACGAGCGCGGCATCATGCACCGGGACGTCAAACCGGCCAACATCCTGCTCGCCCCGGACCGCGCGGGCACGCCCGGCGCGCGCATCCTCCTCACCGACTACGGCATCTCGGTCCAGCCGGACTCCCCCGAGACCCGCTGGACCCGTACCTCCGTCCTGGTCGGCACGGCCGGCTATCTGGCACCGGAGCGGGCGCAGGGCGGGCAGCCGACCGCGGCGTCCGACCTGTTCTCGCTGGGCTGCACCCTGTACTTCGGTGTGGAGGGCCACGGTCCCTTCGACCGCGACAGCCACCTCGGGGCGCTCGCCGCGGTGGTCTCGGAGGAGGCGCCGCCGTCCCGGCGGGCCGGTGCGCTGGGGCCGATCATCGACGCGCTGCTGGTCAAGGACCCCGGCCTGCGGATCTCCGCGGAACGGACGGCGGCGGCATTGGCCCGGATCATCCTGCCCGAGCCCCATCCGCCGACCCAGGTCGACGCCGGCTCGCAGCCCGCGTGGGCGGGGCTCGTCACCTCCGACGGGCCCGGTGGTCCGGCGCCACCGGGCCGGCCCCCGGGCGGTCCGTCCAGGGACCACGACTACGCGCCGCCCGCACACGACCAGAGCCCGTCCCCCGCCCGGGACCAGGGACCGGGCCGGAACCAGGGGCCGGCCCAGGACCAGGGTTTCGCGGCGCCGGGTTCGTACGTCCCCACGGCCCAGGCCTCCCCCGCGCCGGCGCACCACGCGGCGTACACACCCATGGCGCAGGCAGCCGGCACCCGTGCCGGTGCCCCGGCCGCGTACGCGCCTCGCCCGGGCCAGGGCTTCGGTCCGCCGACCCCGCACCCCCCGCAGCCCGGTGGCGGTTTCGGTCCGCCCAGTTACCTGGGCCCCGCCGCACCCGCCCCGGGTCCCGACGGGGGGCGCCGCAAGCGGACGCTGCTCCTGCAGGTGAGCGCGGCACTGCTCCTCGCGCTGTCGCTGACGGCGGGAGTGATCTGGGGTCTGGCCCGGTACGGCAGGACGCAGACGCCCGCAGCCCCGTACGGCGCGCAGGTCGGGCTCTCCGCACCGCTCAAGAAGGGCGACTGCGTACTGAGCGACCCGTCCCCCGCACCGTCCTCGGGTACCCCGCGTCTACAACTGGATCCGAGCTGCGGTGCGCTGCGCCCCGACGGGCAGGTGATGGAGCTGTACAAGGCCCGCTCCTTCGAGGAGGCCGGCAGCGTCGGACCGGACCAGTGCGCGGAGCGGACGAAGGCGATCGCCGACAAACTCGCCTGGCACGTCCAGAGCCTGGCCGTGGTGCCCACCCGCGAGGGCTTCGACACCACCGGCGGGAACGTCGCATGCCTGCTGGTCGGGAAGCACGGTCCGGTGTACGGCAGGCTCGGCGGCCTCCGCCCGTACGGGATGGTGTTCCAGGACGCGACCCAGATGCAGCAGGACGACTGCCTCGGCCATGCCCGCGGGGACGCGAGCGAATACACCCACTACGAGCTCGTGTCCTGCGACAAGGACCATGTGGGCAAGGTGTTCCGGATCACGCACCTCACCAGCCTCACGCCCGGCAAGAAGCCCGATGCCGAGGCTGACGCACAATGCGCGGCCGACGCCCCGCCGCAGCAACTCCACTATCCCGCCGACACCTATGTGAGTCATGGCCTGCGCAGCACAGGACTGTGGAGGAAGGGGTACTACCTGGTGGTCTGCACCATCGAGCGGCTGGACAAGGCCCTCATGCACGGAGGCGAGTAGCACACCCGGCCCTGGCGAACCGCGTCCCTTCGGGTGAAGATGGGCGCAGGCCACGGCCCGCGTCGCGGACCCCGCCGGGAGAAGGGTGACTGCGATGCCCGGTTCGACGAAGGCGATGGGGGTGCTCACCGTCGGCGGCCTCGTCATGGTGACGGCCTATACGGTGGCGCTCGGCAGCAACGGCTGGCTGTGGTTCGGTTGGGTGGTGCTCGGTCTGCTCACGATCGCCATGGTGGCCTCGCGCAACGCCTGACTGCGCGCGCGGGTCACTGTCACTCCCTGGGCAGCGGTCCCGCCGAGTGCACCCCCGGCTGGTACTTCGGCAGCCGGGCGGTGATCTTCATGCCCGCTCCCACCGCGGTCTCGATGACGAGGCCGTACCGGTCCCCGTACACCTGGCGGAGCCGGTCGTCGACGTTGGACAGTCCGATGCCGCCGGAGGGGCTCACCTCCCCGGCGAGGATGCGACGCAGCCGGTCGGGGTCCATTCCGGTGCCGTTGTCCTCGATCACGACCAGCGCCTCGGCGCCCGCGTCCTGGGCGGTGATGCTGATGTGGCTCTTGTTCAACTTGTCCGCCTTGCCCTCCAGTCCGTGTTTGACGGCGTTCTCCACGAGGGGCTGGAGGCAGAGGAAGGGCAGCGCGACCGGCAGCACCTCGGGGGCGATCTGCAGGGTGACCGAGAGGCGGTCGCCGAAGCGGGCTCTGACCAGCGCCAAGTAGTGGTCGATGGCGTGCAGTTCGTCGGCGAGGGTGGTGAAGTCGCCGTGCCTGCGGAACGAGTAGCGCGTGAAGTCGGCGAATTCCAGGAGCAGTTCGCGGGCGCGCTCGGGGTCGGTGCGGACGAACGAGGCGATCACCGCCAGCGAGTTGAAGATGAAGTGCGGGGAGATCTGGGCGCGCAGGGCCTTGATCTCGGCCTCGATCAGACGGGTCCGGGACTGGTCGAGGTCGGCGAGTTCCAGTTGCACGGAGACCCAGCGGGCGACCTCACCCGCGGCCCGGACGAGGACGGCGGACTCGCGGGGCGCGCAGGCGACGAGCGCTCCGTGGACGCGGTCGTCGACGGTGAGCGGTGCGACGACGGCCCAGCGCAGGGAGCAGTCGGGCTCGTCGCACTTCAGCCGGAAGGCTTCGCCGCGGCCGGTCTCCAGGGGGCTGCCGAGCCGTTCCATGATCTCGGTGCGGTGGTGCTCCCCCAGGCCGTCCCAGGCGAGGACGGTGTCCTGGTCGGTGAGGCACAGGGCGTCCGTGCCGAGCAGGGTGCGCAGTCGGCGGGCGGATTTGCGGGCGGTCTCCCCGGTGAGGCCCGCGCGCAGTGGGGGCGCGGCCAGCGAGGCGGTGTGCAGGGTCTCGAAGGTGGCGTGTTCGACGGGGGTGCCGAGGCCGCCGAGACTCTCGGGCCGCGCGGTACGCCTGCCTAGCCAGAACCCGGCGGCGAGCAGCGGGAGCACGGCGACGCAGAGGCCCGCCAGGAATCCGCTCATGCCGTCACCGCCCCGCTCGACGATCCGCTCACGTCTTGGCCTCCCCGCGTGCCTCGACGTCCGCGCGCCTGTCTCCTCCGGCCAGTTCTTCCGGCAGGTGGAACCGGGCCAGGATCGCCGCCGTCCCGGCCGGCACCCGTCCGGCCGTGGCCAGCGACACCAGGATCATGGTGAGGAATCCGAGCGGCACCGACCAGAGCGCGGGCCAGGCGAGCAGTGCGTGCAGCGCGCCCGAGCCCGGGTAGCCCGCCATGGTCGCGGCGACGGCCACGAAGGCCGCGCCGCCGCCGACGAGCATTCCGGCGGCCGCGCCCGGCGGGGTCAGCCGCCGCCACCAGATGCCGAGGACGAGCAGCGGGCAGAAGGAGGAGGCGGACACGGCGAAGGCGAGTCCGACGGCGTCGGCGACGGGCAGTCCGCCGACGATCACGCTCGCCGCGAGGGGTACCACCATGGCGAGTACGGTGCCCAGCCGGAAGTGGCGTACGCCGCGCGAGGGCAGCACGTCCTGGGTGAGCACCCCGGCCACCGCCATGGTCAGTCCGGACGCGGTCGACAGGAACGCCGCGAAGGCCCCGCCCGCCACCAGCGCGCCCAGCAGATCCGCGCCGAGCCCGCCGATCACGCGGTCGGGAAGCAGCAGGACGGCGGCGTCGGCGTTCCCGGTGAGGCTCAGTTCGGGGGCGTACAGGCGGCCGAGCGCCCCGTAGACGGGCGGCAGCAGGTAGAACGCGCCGATGAGGCCGAGGACGGCGACCGTGGTGCGGCGGGCCGCGACGCCGTGCGGGCTGGTGTAGAAGCGGACGACGACGTGCGGCAGGCCCATCGTGCCGAGGAAGGTCGCGAGGATCAGTCCGTACGTGGCGTACAGCGGGCGTTCCTCGCGGCTCGCCGCGAGCGAGGTCGACATGCCGCCGTTGGTGCCCCGGTCGGCGGCCGGGACGGGGTCGCCCTTGGCGAAGGTCAGCCGGGTGCCGCGCGCGATGTGGTGGACGCCCGCGGGGAGTCGCAGCCGCTCGCCGTCGTAGCGGTGGCCGTCGACCGTGCCGGTGGCCGTGACGCCCAGCGGGGCCGAGAGCCTCAGGTCGAGGCTGTCGTCGATGCGGACGACGCGCTGCGCGCGGAAGGTCGCGGGTTCGGCGAAGGCCTGACGCGGGGCGCCGTCGGCCTGCCACGCGAGGACCAGGAAGAGTGCGGGGACCAGCAGGGCGGTGAGCTTGAGCCAGTACTGGAAGGCCTGTACGAAGGTGATGCTGCGCATGCCTCCGGCGGCGACGGTGGCGACCACGACGACCGCGACGAGCACCCCGCCGAACCAGTCGGGCGCGTCGGTCAGGACGGCCAACGTCAGCCCGGCGCCCTGTAGTTGGGGCAGCAGATACAGCCAGCCGACGCCGACCACGAAGGCACCGGCGAGACGTCGCACGGCCGGTGAGCCGAGGCGTGCCTCCGCGAAGTCGGGCAGGGTGTACGCGCCGGAGCGGCGCAGCGGGGCCGCGACGAACAGGAGCAGCACGAGATAGCCGGCCGTGTAGCCGACGGGGTACCAGAGCATGTCGGGGCCCTGGACGAGGACGAGGCCCGCGATGCCGAGGAAGGAGGCGGCGGAGAGGTACTCGCCGCTGATCGCGGCCGCGTTGAGCCGGGGGCCCACGGTGCGTGAGGCGACGTAGAAGTCGGAGGTGGTCCGGGAGATGCGCAGGCCGAACGCGCCGACCAGGACGGTCGCCACGACGACGAGGGCGACGGCGGGGACGGCGTAGTTCTGGTTCACGGCTCAGCGGTCCTCGACCAGGCGCACGAAGTCCTTCTCGTTGCGCTCCGCGCGCCGCACGTACCAGCGGGCGAGCAGGACCAGGGGCGGGTAGACGCAGAAGCCGAGCACGGCCCACTCCAGACTCGCGCCGTCCGGCATCGCGGCGAAGACCAGGGGCAGCGGCCCGACCAGCAGGACCAGTACGGCCAACACCACCAGTGCGGCGCGAAGTTGACTGCGCATCAAGGAACGGACGTAGGTGTGGCCGAGCGTGGTCTGTTCGTCGATCTCGGTCCTGGGCCGGTAGTAGCCGGAGGTGCGGCGGGTGCGCCGGGGCACCCCCGTGACGACCACCCGGCGTTCGGTCGGGTCCTGCGGCACGCCGCTTCCCCCTCTCAGCTCGTGGTCCGGCGCATCAGCAGATCGCGCAGTTCGCGGGCGTGCCGGCGGCTGACCTGGAGTTCGACGGAGTCGACGAGGACGCTCACGGTGCCCGCGTCCAGGCGGAGTTCGCCGATGTGGCGCAGGGCGACGAGATGGCGCCGGTGGATGCGGACGAAGCCGCGTGAGCGCCAGCGTTCCTCCAGGGTGGAGAGCGGGATGCGGACGAGATGGCTGCCCTGGGCGGTGTGCAGACGTGCGTAGTCGCCGTGTGCTTCGACGTGGGTGATGTCCTCGACGGCCACGAAGCGGGTGACGCCGCCGAGTTCGACGGATATGTGGTCCGGGTCGGGCTCGTGGACGGGTATCCGCGGTGCGGTGTCCTGGAGTTGGGCGGCCCGGCGGACGGCTTCGGCCAGCCGCTCCCGCCGTACCGGCTTGAGGACGTAGTCGACGGCCTTGAGGTCGAAGGCCTGGACGGCGAAGCCCTCGTGGGCGGTGACGAACACGACGAGCGGCGGTGCGGCGAAGCCGGTGAGCAGCCGGGCGAGGTCCAGTCCGTCGAGTCCGGGCATGTGGATGTCGAGGAAGACGACGTCGATGGCTTCGGGCCCGCCGGGTCCGGATTCCAGGGCCCGGTTGATCCGGCGCAGCGCCTCGGTCGCGTCGCTCGCGCCCTCGGCGCTGGAGATCCGGGGATCGGCGTTCAGGAGGTAGAGGAGTTCCTCGAGGGACGGTTGTTCGTCGTCGACGGCGAGCGCGCGCAGCATGACAGTGGAGTGTAGGAGCGATCGGCATGCCTGGACATGTGCGGGACGTGGACGTCGTCGCCGGACATGCGGACGTTGTCGCTGGTTGCGTGGACGTTGTCGCTGGATACAGTGCCGCCATGAACAGCAAGCCCGCGATGTTCGACGAACTCGACCGCAAGATCATCACGGCCCTGATGGCCAACGCCCGGACGAGTTTCGCCGAGATCGGCACGGCGATCGGACTGTCGGCCACCGCGGTCAAGCGCCGTGTCGACCGGCTCCGCGAGACCGGTGTGATCACCGGGTTCACGGCCACGGTGAAGCCGACGGCGCTCGGCTGGCGCACGGAGGCGTACGTCGAGGTGTACTGCGAGGGCGCGGCGCCGCCCCGGCGGCTCGCGGAGGTGGTCCGCAACCATCCGGAGATCACCGCGGCCATGACGGTGACGGGCGGCGCGGACGCACTGCTCCATGTGCGGGCGACGGACGTGGACCACTTCGAGGAGGTGCTGGAGCGGATCCGCACCGAGCCGTTCATCCGGAAGACGATCAGCTACATGGTGCTGTCGCATCTGCTGCCGGAGGCCCCGGAGGCGGGCGCCACCCACGCGGCCCCACAGGATGCCCTGGACGCATCAAACCTGCGTTGACCTGAGTGATTGCGCAGCGATGCTGCGCACACACGCAGCTCTCGTCTCTTGTCGCCCGTATCCCCCGTTTCCTACCTTGGAGGCACCCCCGGTCGACACCGCAGGAAGCGGAGGTACCTCTCTGTGCCCGACAGCCGTGTGCCGCGCCCTCGGCGCTTTCTCGTCTGTGAACCCAGACATTTCGCCGTGCAGTACGCGATCAATCCCTGGATGCATCCCGACGTCCACGTGGACGTCGATCTGGCCCGTGACCAGTGGGCGGCGCTGATCGGCGCCTACCGGGCCCACGGACACACCGTGGACACCGTGGAGCCCGTGGCGGATCTCCCGGACATGGTGTTCGCGGCGAACTCCGCGCTCGTCCTGGCGGGCCGGGTCTTCGGCTCGTACTTCCACGCGCCCGAGCGCCGCCCCGAGTCCACCGCGTACGAGACCTGGTTCAAGGCGGCCGGTTTCGACGTCTACCGTCCCGAATCCGTCTGCGAGGGCGAGGGCGACCTCGTTCCGGTGGGCCGGTACGTGCTGGCCGGCACCGGATTCCGTACCACCCCCGAGGCGCATCGCGAGGTGCAGGAGTTCTTCGGCGTCCCGGTGGTCAGCCTCCAGCTGGTGGACCCGCGCTTCTACCATCTGGACACGGCACTCTTCGTCCTGGACGACGGGCCCGAGGCGAACATCGCGTACTACCCGGAGGCGTTCTCGCCCGGCAGCCGCGAGGTCCTGGCCCGGCTCTTCCCGGACGCGGTGCTCGCGACCCGTGAGGACGCGTTCACCTTCGGCCTGAACTCCGTCTCCGACGGCCGCCACGTGTTCATCGCGCCGCGCGCCGAGGCCCTCGCCGACCGGCTCGCCCGCCACGGCTACGTCCCCGTCCCCGTCGACCTCTCCGAGTTCCACAAGGCCGGCGGTGGCATCAAGTGCTGCACCCAGGAGATCCGCTCATGACCGCTCCCGCCCGTACGCTCGCGTCCTCCGCCACCGCCGGTCCGCGCTCCTCCGCCGACCTGATCCGCGCCGAGGAGCCCGTCCTCGCGCACAACTACCACCCGCTTCCCGTGGTCGTCGCCCACGCCGAGGGCACCTGGGTCGAGGACGTCGAGGGCCGCCGCTACCTCGACATGCTGGCGGGCTACTCGGCCCTCAACTTCGGCCACCGCAACCCGGTGCTGATCGACGCGGCCCACCGTCAGCTGGACCGGCTGACGCTCACCTCGCGCGCCTTCCACAACGACCGGCTGGCCCAGTTCGCCGAGTCGCTGGCCGAGTTGACCGGCCTGGACATGGTCCTGCCGATGAACACGGGCGCGGAGGCGGTGGAGAGCGCCATCAAGGTGGCCCGCAAGTGGGCGTACGAGGTGAAGGGTGTGGCACCGGACCGGGCGACGATCGTGGTGGCCGCGGACAACTTCCACGGCCGTACGACGACGATCGTGAGCTTCTCGACGGACGAGACGGCCCGCGCCGGCTTCGGCCCCTTCACCCCGGGCTTCCGCGTCGTCCCGTACAACGATCTCGCCGCACTGGAAGCCGCCGTCGACGAGACCACCGCGGCCGTGCTGATCGAGCCCATCCAGGGCGAGGCGGGCGTCGTCATCCCGGACGACGGCTACCTGACCGGTGTCCGGGAGCTGACCCGGCGCGCCGGGTGTCTGTTCATCGCGGACGAGATCCAGTCCGGCCTGGGCCGCACCGGCACCACGCTCGCCGTGGAACACGAGGAGGTCGTCCCCGACCTGCTCCTCCTGGGCAAGGCACTCGGCGGCGGCATCGTGCCGGTGTCGGCGGTGGTCGGCCGCCGGGACGTGCTCGGGGTGCTGCGGCCCGGTGAGCACGGCTCGACCTTCGGCGGCAATCCGCTGGCCGCGGCGGTCGGCTCCGCGGTCGTCGGGCTCCTGGAGACCGGTGAATACCAGAGCAGGGCGGCCGAGTTGGGCGTGGTCCTGCGCAGTGGCCTGACGGCGCTCGTGGGCCGGGGCGTGGAGGGCTTCCGCTCTCGCGGGCTGTGGGCGGGCGTCGACATCGACCCGGCCATCGGCACCGGGCGCGAGATCAGCGAGGGCCTGATGCGCGAGGGAGTTCTGGTCAAGGACACCCATGGATCCACGATCCGACTGGCCCCGCCGTTGACCATCACCGGTGAGGAACTCCATTCCGCCCTGGGCGCCTTGGAGAAGGTGCTGTCGCAGGGGGTCTGACACCGGCACCGGACGTCGACGGCGGCAGCCGACGCGGTGGGCACGCCGTGCCCCCGCCGAGCTGCCGCCTCGACGGGCGGAGCGGCCGTCCCTTGAGGAAACCCCTCACTCGGCGGTGAGCTCCGCGAGTTGCTCGGCCGCTGTCGTGTTGCCCTGGTCGGCGAGGCGTCGCAGCTCGTCCATGTTGTCCAGTTCGGTGGCGAGTTCGATCAGCTGGTCGGTGGCCGTGGCGTTGCCGCGGTCCGAAAGGCGGCGCAGTTCTTGGAGGTCGCCTTGCTCTGCGGCGAGTTGGATGAGCTCGTCGGTCGCGGTGGAACTGCCCGCGTCCGCGAGGCGGCGCAGTTCGTTCAGGTCGCCGAGTTCGGTGGCGAGTTCGATCAGCTCGTCGGTCGCGGAGGCGTCGCCGCGCTCGGCGCGTTCCCGCAAGGCAGACAGGTCGGGCTCGGTCATGACGGGCAACCTCTCCGTGGTTTCGTTCCGGGACCGGCCGGCCCTGGGCCTTGTGCGGCTATGCGCCGGGGCTGGGCAGCTTTCCCGAGGCGCGCAGCGTGTCGCGGTGTGCGTGCCACTCGTCCACCAGCTTGGGCAGGCGGTCGGCCAGGAACTCGGCCAGTGCGGCCATCTCTTCGAGTGGCGCACGCCGCTCCGGTGGAGCGCCGTCGAGCAGTGCCAGCCCCTCCCTGAACAGCGCCGCATGCTCCGTGTGGATGGCGGAGTCGAAGTTCTGCGGCTGCCGGCCGGCCGGATCCAGGCTCACCCGGTCCATGCGCTCGCCGGCGGCACGCGTGCGCCGCGCCGTCCCGTAGCTCTCGAGCAGCTTCACCGCACCGGTGACGGCACTCCGGCTCGCCAGCAGCGCCCGGCTCAGCTCGTCGATCGTCTGATGAGGCGGGTCACAGACGAGCAGGTACCCCAACAGGCGCCCGGCCATCGGCGGAAACCCGTACTGGCGGGCATAGAACCGCCCGACATGGTCGGCGAAGATCAGCTGGCTGTCACTCGGCACATCGCCAAACCTAGCACTCTTCACTGAGATGACACATATTTGTGTCATCTCAGTGCCGGGCGACGGCGCAGAGCGGATTCTCAGTCGATGATCGCGGTGGCTTCGATCTCCACCAGATGGTCGGGGACGTCCAGTGCCGCCACGCCGATCAGCGTGCCTGGCGCCATCGGGGTGATCCCCAGCTTCGCGGAGGCCCGCGCGACTCCCTCCAGGAACAGGGGCATCTTGTCGGGAGTCCAGTCGACGACGTAGACGGTCAGCTTCGCCACGTCGCCGAAGGAGGCGCCGACCTCGGCCAGTGCGGTGCCGACGTTGAGGTAGCTCCGCTCGACCTGAGCGGCGAGGTCGCCTTCGCCGACCGTGACCCCCTCGGCGTCCCAGGCGACCTGCCCGGCGATGAAGACCAGCTTCGACCCGGTCGCGATCGACACCTGCCGGTACACCGGGATCTTCGGCAATCCACTGGGGTTCACCAGGGTGATGGCCATGCTGCCTGCCTCCTTGTCATGAGCCCTTGGGCTCGCGTCCACCGAGCCCAAGAGGCCCGCTCTCTTGTGGTTACTCGGGAACTGTAGGAGAGTGGCCGCTGACCTGGAAGAACGCACTTTTCAGTGACTGGGGAACCTGATGGTGACCAAGCAGTTCAAGGGCTCGCCCGAGGATGCGGACCTGAGGCGCGCGGACTCTTTGGCGCGGGAGATCTTCTCCGACGTCGCCAACAAGTGGGCGTTCCTGATCATCGAGGCTCTCGGTGAACGCACCCTGCGCTTCACCGAGCTGCGGGGTGAGGTCGAGGGCATCAGCCACAAGATGCTCACCCAGAACCTGCGCATGCTGGAGCGCAACGGCCTGGTCGAGCGCCGCGTGCACCCCACCGTGCCGCCGCGGGTCGAATACACCCTCACCGAATCGGGCCAGGGCCTTCGCGCCACGGTCGATGCCATGTGCGGCTGGACCCACCAGTACCTCAGCCACATCGAGGCCGCCCGCCGCCGCTTCGACGCCTGACGGCTGGAGCACTCACCCGCGCGACCGTCGCGTCCGACGGACGCTCGCGTCCCCGCCAGGCGCCTTCTCGGTGCCCTCAAGGCGCCTGGTCGACCACCGGGTACGGGACGAACGTGCTGTCGTTCTCGTCGATTCTCAGTCGCCGGCCGAGCGGGGGTGCGGCACGCTGAGGACAGTCGGTGCGTTCGCAGCTGCGGCAGCCCATGCCGATGGGGGTGGCGGCGGCGGCATTGCCGAGGTCGAGTCCGTCGGCGTAGACGAGGCGTGCGGCGTGGCGGATCTCGCAGCCCAGGCCGATGGCGTAGGTCTTGCCGGGTTCGCCCCAGCCTCCGCGGTGGCGGGTCAGCGCACGTGCCGTCCACAAGTAGCGCTGACCGTCGGGCATTTCGGCGATCTGGACGTGGATGCGGCCGGGGGCCGCGAACGCCTCGTAGACGTTCCACAGGGGGCAGGTGCCACCGGTCCGGGAGAAGTGGAAGTCGGTCGCGGACTGCCGTTTGGACAGGTTGCCGGCCCGGTCGACCCGGACGAAGGAGAAGGGAACTCCGCGCAGCCGCGGGCGTTGGAGGGTGCTCAGACGGTGGCAGACGGTCTCGTAGCCGAGGCCGTACCGGTCGGTGAGGCGTTCGATGTCGTACCGCACCTCCTCCGCCGCCGCGTGGAAGGTGCGGTAGGGCAGGATCAGCGCGGCGGCGAAGTAGTTGGCGATGCCGATCCGGGCCAGCGCGTGCGACGGTGAACCGGCGGGAAAGTCGGCGGCGGCCTGACGGTCGAGTTCGTCGCCGTACTCGAGCAGAGCGAGCTGGGTCGCCAGACGGAACGCCCGCTGTCCGGGTCGCAGGCGGCCCGACAGATGGAGAGTGCGCGACGCCTCGTCGTAGTGATGGAGGCGATCGCCGGATTCGGCGGCCGACCGCACGCCGTGCCCGTCGGCGAGCCGCTCGGTGAGAGCCCGCACGACCTCGCCGGGCCGGATGCCGATGTCCTCCGCCAGTCGCTCGGCCGCGAGGTCGGTGTCGTGAAGGTAGTTCTGGCGACGGTAGAAGAAGTCCCGGATCTCCTCGTGGGGCGAGCGGGGCGCCTCCCGCGAACTGTCCCGGCCGTCCGCGGCTCCGGCGAGCCGCTCGGTGAGCGCCTGGTTGCGACGCCCCAGGTCGAGCAGGAACGTGGCGACAGCGGGCATGCGCGAGGCGAGGTCCGAGAGGTCGGACGCGGACACCCGCTCTTCGGTGATCTCTCCCGCCAGTGCCTCCCGCAGGTCCGCGACCAGCCGGGTCGTGTCGCGCTCCGAGAAGAAGCCGGGGTCGACGCCGAAGGCTTCGGTCAGCTTCAGCAGGACCGGCACGGTGAGCGGCCGGGAGTCGTGTTCCATCTGGTTCAGATAGCTGGGCGAGATGCCGAGGACCCGGGCCAGCTCGGCCTGGCTCATCCGGCGCTCCTCACGCAGCCGCCTCAGCCTCGCCCCCGCGTAGGTCTTGCCCACCGTGTTCCTCCGTTGCTCCGGACGGCCGTCAGCGTACGCGAAATCGGCTCATCGCACCCTTGGCAAACTTGGCAAAAGTGCGCTCGAAGATTCACAGAACTTGGCATACGTCCACGGTTGATGGCACTCAGTGCCAGTGCCAGAGTTCTAGTGCGGCCCGCTGGACCTTCGGTGGTCGGCACCCGGAACCGGGCACGATTCACGCCCTGACGTCGGAGATCCCGGCATCGGTACCCGTCCGCACGGCAGCATTGCTCGGCTCCGCTCAGCGACGGGCGGCGGGCCGCACCCATGAAGTAGACACGTAGTGCCACTCCCCCACTCAGTGAAGTCGGGGATTGGCAGACCGGACGATCGAGGGAGACGGTGAAGGCCATGACAGAGCCGAAGACGACTACGGCCGAGGAGCTCACACGGCGCTGGGCCACCGATTCCCGCTGGCAGGGCATCGCGCGCACCTACAGCGCGGAGGACGTCGTACGACTGTCCGGCAGCGTCCGTGAGGAGCACACTCTGGCCCGGCGCGGCGCGGAGCGTCTGTGGCGGCAGCTGCACGAGCGGGACTACGTCCACGCGCTCGGCGCCCTGACCGGCGGTCAGGCCGTGCAGCAGGTCAGGGCCGGGCTCCAGGCCATCTATCTGTCCGGCTGGCAGGTCGCCGCCGACGCCAACCAGGCCGGGCACACCTACCCCGACCAGAGTCTCTATCCCGTCAACTCCGTTCCGCAGGTCGTCCGGCGCATCAACAACGCACTGCTGCGCGCCGACCAGATCGCCACCGCCGAGGGCGGCGCGGACACCACCGACTGGCTGGCCCCGATCGTCGCCGACGCGGAGGCCGGATTCGGCGGCCCGCTCAACGCGTTCGAGCTGACCAAGGCGATGATCGCGGCCGGCGCCGCGGGCATCCACTACGAGGACCAACTGGCCTCGGAGAAGAAGTGCGGCCACCTCGGCGGCAAGGTCCTCGTGCCCACCTCCCAGCACATCCGCACCCTCAACGCGGCTCGGCTCGCGGCGGACATCGCCGACGTGCCGACGCTCGTCATCGCGCGTACCGACGCGCTGGCCGCCACGCTGCTCACGAGCGATGTGGATGAGCGCGACGCCGAGTTCGTCACCGGCGAGCGCACGGCGGAAGGCTTCTACCGCGTGCGGGGCGGGATGGCGCCGGTCATCGCCCGCGGTCTCGCCTACGCCCCGTACGCCGACCTGATCTGGGTCGAGACCGGCACCCCCGACCTGGCCCAGGCCCGCGAGTTCGCCGAGGCCGTCCACGCCCGGTATCCGGACCAGATGCTCGCCTACAACTGCTCGCCGTCCTTCAACTGGAAGGCCGCCCTGGACGACGACCGGATCGCCAAGTTCCAGCGGGAGTTGGGTGCGATGGGATACCGCTTCCAGTTCATCACGCTGGCCGGGTTCCACTCCCTCAACCACGGCATGTTCGACCTGGCCCGTGGCTACGCCGAGCACGGCATGACCGCCTATGTCGACCTCCAGGAGCGGGAGTTCGCCGCACAGAAGCACGGCTTCACCGCCGTCAGGCACCAACGCGAGGTCGGCACCGGCTACTTCGACCTGGTCTCCACGGCCGTCAACCCGGCCTCCTCCACGACCGCCCTGGCCGGCTCCACCGAGGAGGAGCAGTTCCACTAGGCCCTGTCGTCAAATTCCCGTCTGCCCCGCGACGCCATGCACGCGCCCCCAAGTTCTCGGCTTCGCTCGAACAGGGAGGGACCCCCTTCGCCGCACCGGGCACAGACCCAAGTACATCCAGTACGAGGGCCTGCGCCCGGCACGCCGAGAGCACGCACCTGACGCCGCAGGGCCCGCCCTCCGGGCGGACGACGGGAATGTGACGACAGGACCTAGACCCCGCAAGGTCGCCCGCGCGCGCCCTCCCCTGACCGGGCGGGAGCCGGGCGACCGTTCCGTCCGGCTCCCGCTCCGCTCTCCCTCCCCCCGATCAGGAGATCCTGATGTCCACCAGCGCACCGACCCGCCACGTCCGCGTCCTCGCGGCACCGGGCGACCGGCACGACGAAATCCTCACCCCCGCCGCCCTGGACTTCGTCGGCCGCCTCGCCGACGCCCTCGTCGGACGTCGCCAGGAACTCCTGAAGGAGCGCCGGCGGCAGGCCATACGGCTCGCGGCCGGAGCCCCGCTCGACTTCCCCCTCGCCACCGCCGCCGTCCGTGCCGACCTCTCCTGGCGGGTGGCTGCGCCGGCTCCCGGGCTGACCGACCGCCGTGTGGAGATCACCGGGCCGCCCGACCGCCGTATGACCGTCAACGCGCTCAACTCCGGTGCCCAGGTGTGGATGGCGGACTTCGAGGACGCCACCTCACCCACCTGGGACAACGTCATCGGCGGTCAGCTCAACCTGCTCGATGCCATCGAGCGCCGGATCGACTTCACCACCGAGGCGGGCAAGGAGTACCGGCTGGGCGAACGGGTCGCCACCATCATGGTGCGGCCGCGCGGCTGGCACCTGATCGAGGAGCACCTGGAGTTCGACGGCCGGCCCGTGCCCGCCTCCCTCGTCGACTTCGGCCTGTACTTCTTCCACTGCGCGCGGCGTCAGATCGACGCCGGGTACGGGCCGTACTTCTATCTGCCGAAGCTGGAGAACCGTTACGAGGCCCGGCTGTGGAACGACGTCTTCGTCCTCGCCCAGGAACTGCTGGGCATCCCCCGCGGCACCGTCCGCGCCACCGTCCTCATCGAGACGATCACCGCGGCCTTCGAGATGGAGGAGATCCTCTACGAGCTGCGCGAGCACAGCGCCGGCCTCAACGCGGGCCGGTGGGACTACCTGTTCAGCCTGATCAAGACCTTCGGCCACCGCACGGACTTCCTGCTGCCGGACCGGGCGAGGGTGACGATGACCGCGCCGTTCCTGCGCGCGTACACGGAACTGCTGGTGCGCACCTGCCACCGGCGCGGCGCCCACGCCATCGGCGGCATGGCCGCCCACGTGCCCGGCAGGGACCGGGCCGCCCACGAGGCGGCCCTGGCCAAGGTCCGGCTCGACAAGGAGCGCGAGGCGGAGGACGGCTTCGACGGCTCCTGGGTCGCCCACCCCGGGCTCGTGCCAGTGTGCCGCGAGGTCTTCGACGGCGTCCTCGGCGACCGGCCCCACCAGATCGAGCGCACCCGCGACGACGCCGAGGTGACCGCCGCGGACCTGCTGTCGGTGCGCCGCGTCAGCGGGCCGCCCACACCGGAGGGGCTGCGTACCAACATCGCGGTCGCGCTGCGCTACTTCGACGCCTGGCTGCGTGGGCAGGGGGCTGTGGCCCTGTACGGCCTGATGGAGGACGCGGCGACCGCCGAGATCGCCCGGGTGCAGATCTGGCAGTGGCTGCGGCACCGGGTCGTCGACCAGGAGACGGTACTGCGGCTGCTCGACGACGAACTCGCCGCGCTGGGTGCCGAGCACCCCTGGGCGGCCCTCGACGAGGTGCGAGCCCTCTTCGAACGAACCGCCCTGGCACCGGAGTTGCCACTGTTCTTCACCCCGGACGCCTACACCCGTCACCTCGTCCGGCACGCCGAGGCCGCGTCATGAGCCGGGACATCCGCCGGGTGGGCGTGGTCGGCGGCGGACAGATGGGCGCCGGGATCGCCGAAGTGTGCGCGCGGGCCGGACTGGACACCGTCGTGTGCGAGGTGGACGCGGTCGCCGCCCGCGCCGCACGCGACCGGGTGGCGGCCTCGTTGGACCGCGCGGTGGAGCGCGGCAAGCTGACGCGAGCCGCGGCACGGGACGCCCTCGACCGGACGGTCTTCTCCGGCAACCTCGAAGACCTGGCCGACCGGCAGCTCGTCGTCGAGGCCGTCGTGGAGAACGCCGACGCCAAGACGGAGATCTTCACCGCACTGGACAAGATCGTCGAGGCGCCGGACGCGGTCCTGGCGAGCAACACCTCCTCCCTGCCCGTCATGCGTCTGGGCAGGGCGACCCACCGCGCCGACCGCGTCCTCGGCCTGCACTTCTTCAACCCCGTGCCCGTGCTGCCGCTGGTGGAGGTCGTGACCTCCCTCCACACGGCCCCCGAAACGGTCGGCGCCGTCGAGGACTTCGTCACCCGGACCCTGGGCAAGACCGTCATCCGCTCCCAGGACCGCGCCGGCTTCGTCGTCAACGCCCTGCTCATCCCCTACCTGCTGTCGGCCGTCCGCATGACGGAGTCCGGCTTCGCCTCCGCCGCCGACGTCGACACGGGTATGGAACTGGGCTGCGCCCACCCCATGGGCCCGCTGAGACTGGCCGACCTGATCGGCCTCGACACCGTGGCCTCGATCGCGGAGTCCCTGTACGAGGAGTTCAAGGAACCCCTCTACGCGCCGCCCCCGCTGCTCCAGCGGATGGTGGAGGCAGGGCTGCTGGGCCGCAAGACCGGCCGCGGGTTCCACGTGTACGGCCAGGAGTGAGCATCCCGGCGCGAACGGCCCGAGGGGCTCGGACGGCGTGTCCCAGCTCACCGTCCGAATGTCGGACGTGGTCCGCCGCGCCGGGTGAGCGCCCCCTAGGCTGGCCGGTGCAACTGGTTCGCCCCGTCCGCCAGGCGGGATGCGTCGCAAGAGGGAACCCGGTGGGAATCCGGGACTGCCCCGCAGCGGTGAGTGGGAACGACCGCCGTCATACGCACTGGGTCCGGTGAACAGGACCTGGGAAGCGACGGCCACTAGGTGTCCTCCGTCCGGAGGACGTGCCCGCGAGTCCGAAGACCTGCCCGTTGCCCGCGCGCGACCCCTCGTGCGCGGACATCCCGGTGACCTCGTGGGCGGGTCGGCGTACATATCGGGCGGACGACCGCGCTGTGCTGCGCGGGGCTTGTTTCCGTCCGGTTCGTCAGCCCTTCGCGCCCTCGTCCCGTCCCGGGATCCCAGGGAGATATCTCGCGAAGGAGATTTCCGTGACAGCGAAGTCCGCAGCCGCGGCGGCACGGGCCACCGTGTACGGCTACCCCCGCCAGGGACAGAGCCGGGAGCTGAAGAAGGCGATCGAGGGCTACTGGAAGGGCCGCGTCGACGCCGACGCCCTCCGGGCCACCGCCACCGAACTGCGCGCCGCCAACTGGCGGCAGCTGGCCGAGGCCGGCATCCACGAGGTACCCACCGGGGACTTCTCGTACTACGACCACGTCCTGGACACCAGCGTCATGGTCGGCGCGATCCCCGAACGCCACCGCGCCGCCGTCGAGGCCGACGCGCTGGACGGCTACTTCGCGATGGCGCGCGGCACCCAGGACGCGGCGCCGCTGGAGATGACGAAGTGGTTCGACACCAACTACCACTACCTGGTGCCCGAGTTGGGCCCCGACACCGTCTTCACGGCCGACTCGACCAAGCAGGTCACCGAGCTCAAGGAGGCCCTCGCCCTCGGGCTGAGCGCCCGCCCGGTGCTGGTCGGACCGGTCACCTACCTGCTGCTCGCCAAGCCCGCGCCGGGCGTCGCCGCGGACTTCGACCCGCTGACGCTCCTCGACCGGCTGCTGCCCGTGTACGCCCAGGTCCTCGCCGACCTCCGCACGGCCGGCGCCGAGTGGGTGCAGCTCGACGAGCCGGCCCTGGTCCAGGACCGTACGCCCGCCGAGCTGAACGCCGCCGCGCGCGCCTACCGCGACCTGGGAGGGCTCACCGAGCGGCCGAAGCTGTTGGTCGCCTCGTACTTCGACCGGCTCGGTGACGCGCTGCCCGTGCTCGCCAAGGCTCCGGTGGAGGGCCTGGCGCTCGACTTCACCGAGGCTGCCGCCGCCAACCTGGACGCGCTCGCCGCCGTGGGCGGACTGCCCGGCAGGCGTCTGGTCGCCGGGGTCGTCAACGGGCGCAACATCTGGGTCAACGACCTGGAGAAGTCCCTCGCCACCCTCGGCACCTTGCTCGGACTGGCCGACCGGGTCGACGTGGCCGCCTCCTGCTCGCTGCTGCACGTCCCGCTCGACACCACCGCCGAACGCGACATCGAGCCGCAGATCCTGCGCTGGCTCGCCTTCGCCCGCCAGAAGACCGCCGAGATCGTCACCCTCGCCAAGGGCCTCGGGGGCGGCACCGACACCATCGCGGCCGAACTCGCCGCCAACCGGGCCGACCTGGCCTCCCGCGCCGGCTCGGCGCTCACCCACGACCCCGCGGTACGCGCCCGCACCGCCGCCGTCACGGCCACCGACGCCCGCCGCTCCCAGCCCTACCCCGAACGGGCCGCCGCCCAGCGCGCCCACCTGCGGCTGCCCCTGCTGCCGACCACCACCATCGGCTCCTTCCCGCAGACCACCGAACTGCGCACCGCGCGGGCGGACCTGCGCGCGGGACGGATCGACAGCGCCGGGTACGAGGAACGCATCAGGGCCGAGATCGGCGAGGTGATCTCCTTCCAGGAGAAGACCGGCCTCGACGTCCTCGTGCACGGCGAGGCCGAACGCAACGACATGGTCCAGTACTTCGCCGAACAGCTCACCGGCTACCTCGCCACACAGCACGGCTGGGTCCAGTCCTACGGCACCCGCTACGTACGCCCGCCGATCCTGGCCGGCGACATCTCCCGCCCGGAAGCGATGACGGTGCGCTGGACGACGTACGCCCAGTCCCTCACCACCAAGCCCGTCAAGGGCATGCTCACCGGCCCCGTCACCATGCTCGCCTGGTCCTTCGTCCGCGACGACCAGCCCCTCGCCGACACCGCCCGACAGGTCGCCCTCGCCCTGCGCGACGAGGTGAACGACCTCGAGACGGCCGGGACTTCGGTCATCCAGGTGGACGAACCCGCGCTGCGCGAGACCCTGCCGCTGCGCGCCTGCGACCATCCGGAGTATCTGGCGTGGGCCACCGAGGCGTTCCGCCTCACCACGGCGGGCGTACGCCCGGACACCCAGATCCACACCCACATGTGCTACGCCGAGTTCGGCGACATCGTCCAGGCCATCGACGACCTCGACGCCGACGTCATCAGCCTCGAGGCCGCCCGCTCCCACATGCAGGTCGCCCGCGAACTCGCCGGACACGGCTATCCGCGCGAGGCCGGACCCGGCGTGTACGACATCCACTCCCCACGCGTACCGAGCACCGAGGAGGCCGCCGAACTGCTCCGCACCGGCCTCAAGGCCATTCCCGCCGAGCGACTGTGGGTCAACCCCGACTGCGGCCTGAAGACCCGCGCCTGGCCCGAGACCCGCGCCTCGCTGGAGAACCTGGTCACCGCGGCGCGGACGGTCCGCACGGAGCTTTCCGCGTCCTGAGCCCGTTCGACGGGCCGGGAGAGCACGCCCACCGCTTTCCCGGCCCACCGGCGACCCACCACACCACAAGCCCCGCGACCCGATGGAGGCCGGTGGCTCACGGGCGCCAGTACAGCGCAGGGTCGGGGTGGTGGGTGAAGCCGAGTTCGCGGTACAGCGGTTCGCCCTCGGTGGAGGCGTACAGGTCCACTCGGGCGACCTCACGTTCCGCGAACCAGTCGAGCAGGCCCCGGATGATCGAGCGGCTGTGACCGCGGCGCCGGTACGACGGGTCGGTGACCACGCCGATCACGTGCCCGATCCGGCCGTTGCGCAGATGCGGGCCGGGCAATCGCTGCTCGATGGTGGCGATCCCACAGGCGGCCAGGCCACGGTCGCCGTCGCTGTCACTGTCGCCGTCGCCGTCGCCGTCGCCGTCCACCACGAGGATGCGCACGGCATCCGAGGTCAGCTGTTCCTTCAGCACCACGGCCAGGGCGTCCAGCCAGTCGTCGTCCGCCGACGCGGGGCTGAAGAAGTCACCGCCGAGGTCCTCGAACAGCAGGGCCCGCAGACGTACGAGCTCCACCAGGTCGTACTCCACCGCCTGCCGCACGGCCGGCCCGTTCCTTTGCGTTGTCCCATGCCGACCAGACTGATGTAATGGTCTTATGCACCTCAACCCTTACGGCGAGGATGCCGTGAACCTGGCCGCCGATCTGGCCAACCGGCGCCCGACCGGCGCCGAGGAGCTCGCGGAGCGCTGCCGCGCCGCCGGGCTGGTGCTGGAGACCCCGGCCACCCCTCAGGACCTCGACCGCACCCAGGACGCACTGGAGGCGTGGGAGGAGGTCGTCGATGCCACCGACGAACACGAACGCGCCGAGCTGCTCAACCGGATGCTGGCGGCGGCCGCCGCCCACCCGCGGATGACCAACCACGCCGGCAGCGGCTGGCACCTGCACTTCCGCGACGACCGGCAGACACTCGGCTCCGTACTGTTCTCACTCATCGCCGTGGGTACCGCACTGCACCTGACCGGACGGGGCATGCACCGCCTCAGACGCTGCGCCGTGAGCGAGTGCACCACGATCTTCGCCGACACCTCCCGCACCGGACGGCAGCGGTACTGCTCCCCACGCTGCGCCAACCGCGACGCGGTACGCCGCCACCGGGCACGCAGCGTTTGACGAGCGTCACGAGCTGCCCCTATCCCCCACGTGGCCAGTAGAGCATCCTCAGGGATGAAGTCCGGAAGAACGCGGCCCCAGAGCCGATTCGGTAGAGTTGGAGAGACACCGTGTTTTACTACGTGCTCAAATACGTGCTTCTGGGTCCACTGTTGAGGCTGGTGTTCCGGCCTCGGATCGAGGGCCTTGAGTACATACCGGCGTCGGGTCCCGCCATCGTGGCCGGCAATCATCTCTCGTTCTCGGACCACTTCCTGATGCCCGCGATCCTGAAGCGTCGCATCACCTTCCTGGCAAAGGCCGAGTACTTCACGGGGCCCGGTATCAAGGGACGGCTGACAGCCGCCTTCTTCCGCAGCGCCGGGCAGATCCCGGTGGACCGCTCCGGCAAGGACGCGGGCCAGGCCGCGATCCGCGAGGGACTGGGCGTGCTGCGCAAGGACGAACTGCTCGGCATCTACCCGGAGGGGACGCGTTCGCACGACGGGCGCCTCTACAAGGGCAAGGTCGGCGTCGCGGTCATGGCGCTGAAGGCCGGGGTTCCGGTCATCCCCTGCGCCATGATCGGCACCTTCGAGGCACAGCCGCCGGGTCAGAAGATCCCGAGCCTTCACCCCGTGGTGATCCGCTTCGGGAAGCCCCTCGACTTCTCCCGCTACGCCGGGATGGAGAACGAGAAGGCCATCCTGCGCGCCGTCACCGACGAGATCATGTACGCCATCCTCACCCTCTCCGAGCAGGAGTACGTCGACCGGTACGCGGCCGTCGTCAAGGCGGAGGAGGCGGCCGAGGTCGCGGCCCAGGCCCGCAAATTCCGGCGGATGCCGTTGAGTTGAGGGACGCACGGCAGGCAGAAGGGGCGGCCGGGGATCCGGCCACCCCTCTGTGCGTGGGGTGTTACACGGTCGGCGTGGCGTGCGGGGTGCACGTCACATCGGCCGCGTCCGTCTTGCCCGTGAGCAAGTAGGAGTCCACCCGGGTGTTGATGCACGGGTTGACCAGGCCGGTCACACCGTGCGAGCCCGCACCGTTCTCGGTGATCAGGCGGGAGCCCTTGAAGCGCTTGTGCAGTTCGACGGCGCCGGGGTACGGCGTGGCGGCGTCACGCGTGGACTGCACGATCAGGACGGCGGGCAGGCCCTTGCCGGTCTTGACGTTCACCGGGGTCTGCTGCTTGACCGGCCAGGTCGCGCAGGGCAGGTTCATCCACGCGTTGGCCCACGTCATGAACGGGTAGCTCTTGTGGAGCTTCGTGTTGTCCTTGTCCCACTTCGACCAGCTGGTGGGCCACTTGGCGTCCGCGCACTCGACGGCCGTGTAGACCGCGTTGCCGTTCTCCGAGGCGATGTTGCCCGCGGTGTCGGACAGGTCGGGGGCGGCGGCGTCGACGAGCGCCTGGGTGTCACCGGCGACGTACTTGCTGAACGCCGTCGCGACCGGCACCCACGACGAGTCGTAGTACGGGGCGCTCTGGAAGAAGGAGATCAGTTCGGCGGGGCCGACGACGCCACCGAGCGGGCTCTTCTTCGCGGTGGCCCGCAGCTTCAGCCACTGGTCCTGGACCTTGGCGCGGGTGTCGCCGAGGTGGAAGGCGGCGTCGTTCTTGGCGACCCAGTCCTCCCAGTCCTTCCAGCGGCCCTCGAAGGCGATGTCCTGCTCCAGGTTGGCCTGGTACCAGATGTTCTCCTTCGCCGGGTTGACGACACTGTCGACGACCATGCGGCGGACGTGGCCCGGGAACAGGGTGCCGTAGACGGCGCCGAGGTAGGTGCCGTAGGAGACGCCCAGGTAGTTGAGCTTCTTCTCACCGAGTCCGGCCCTGATGACATCCAGGTCGCGGGCGGTGTTGGGCGTGGTCATCTGCGCCAGCATCGCCTTGCCGCTGCGCTTGGCACAGCCGTCCGCGTACGCGGCGGCGAGCCCCCGCTGGGTGCGCTTGTCGGCCTCGGAGTCCGGGACCGGGTCGGCCTTGGGCGCCTTCACGAACTCCTGCGGGTCAATGCAGGAGATCGGGGCGGAGTGCCCGACACCGCGCGGGTCGAAGCCCACGAAGTCGTACGCCTTCGAGGTGTTGACCCACAGGGGGGCCTTGGTGGTGACGCGGCGCGGGAAGCGCATGCCCGAACCGCCGGGGCCACCCGGGTTGTAGACGAGCGCGCCCTGGCGCTCCGCCTTGGTCCCGGTGTTCCCGATACGGTCGACGGCGAGCTTGATCTGCTTGCCGTAGGGGTGGGCGTAGTCGAGCGGGACGGAGACCCAGCCGCACTGGATCGGCTTCTCGAAGCCCCAGTCCGCAGGGCAGTCCTGCCAG
Organism: Streptomyces sp. NPDC111656; assembly: GCF_055656965.1. Lineage (NCBI taxonomy): Bacteria > Bacillati > Actinomycetota > Actinomycetes > Kitasatosporales > Streptomycetaceae > Streptomyces > Streptomyces sp. NPDC111656. The sequence goes on along the minus strand of NZ_JBVKCA010000001.1, from coordinate 161,368 downwards.
TTGATCCCGGCCTTCGCGGCTCGGGCTGCGGCGATCGCCGCACCGCGGGCCTCGCGGTCCTGACCGTGACGCGAGTCGGCGGTGGCCGACGGCGCCGCGACGGCTCCGGCTATCAGGGTCGCCGTGACGAGTGCTCCGGCCGAAGCGAACGCGGTCAGGCGTCTCGTCGGTCTCTTAGCCCTCAAGTGGGACCTCCCCGTACATCGTTGCGATTGGTACGGGGATCCTTTCTGCTGTGAGGTCTCTGAGAACAGGGGTGACCGGCCTTCTTTACCATTCCGATAACCGGAGTTCCAAGTCCCGTTGAGCGGAGAGTACTTGTCGACTTATCGGTCGAGTGTGCGCAAAGCCTCGTCCAGCACGCGCCGCAGTCGCAGCGCGTCCGGCGCCAGGGCGCTCACCAGGGCCGCGGGCCCGGCGAGCGGCATGAGGGCCGCGTACTCCCCGAGCAGCCGCGCCTGCGGCGGCTCACTCTCGAACTCCGGCCGTACGACGACGAGCTGACCCAGTGCCCGATGCCCCCCGAGCCCCGCGGGACCGTCCCAGCCGCCGGGTGCGCCGGGACCGCACGACAGCTCCTGGTCCAGCAGCGGCCGTCCGTCGAGCCGTACGGTAAGACGACTGGTGAGCCGTCCGGGTTGCTCGCCGACGCGCCCGAGCACCTGCTCCTCCCGGAAGACGAGCCGAGCGCCCGAGCGGAGCTCGACGTGCGAGGACACGTACAGGTCACTCCCCTGGGCGGAGATCAACTGCTCGGGCAGCCAGCGCAGTTCACCCCCGCCGGACACGTCGAGCCGCACGTCGTAGCGGGCCTCGCCCTTGGCCTGTCCCGGCAGGGCGATGGTCGCGGCGGCCGATCCGACGTGCAGCCGGGCCCCCTTCCCCACCTCCGCCTCCACGGCGAAGCGGTCACCGCCGAGCGGCCCGCTCATCGCCCCGACGAGCATGACGCGTGCCTCGTCCCCGCTCGCCCGGGTGCGCCGCAGGGCGAGCGGCCCCTCTCCCTCCAGTACGGGCAGCGCGGTACCGCCGCGCCCGTCGGCCCGTGCCCCGATCCGTGCGGTGGCCCGCACTCCCGCTGTGGTCATGCCGTCCACGCGGCCAGCCGTTCCCGCACCCACTCGGCGACGGCCGTCACCCCGGCCTCGGTCCGCAGCGACTGGAAGACGACGGGCAGCTCGGCCCGCTGTGCCTTGGCGTCGGCGGCCATCCGTCCCAGGTCGGACCCCACGTACGGCGCGAGGTCGGTCTTGTTGACGACGAGCAGGTCGGCGGTGGTGACACCGGGCCCGCCCTTGCGCGGAATGTCGTCCCCGCCCGCCACGTCGATGACGAAGACCTGCGCGTCCACCAGTCCCTTGGAGAACGTCGCGGTGAGGTTGTCACCCCCGGACTCGACGAGGATGAGGTGCAAGGGCCCCACCTCGTCCTCCAGGTCCTCCACCGCTTCGAGGTTCGCGGAGATGTCGTCCCGGATCGCGGTGTGCGGGCACGCCCCCGTCTCCACGGCGGTGATCCGCTCCGGCGGGAGCACGGCCTCCCGCAGCAGGAACTCGGCGTCCTCCCGCGTGTAGATGTCGTTCGTGACGACCGCGAGCGACAGCTCGTCCCGCAGCGCCCGGCAGAGCGCGGCGACGGTCGCCGTCTTCCCGGACCCGACGGGCCCACCGAGCCCGATGCGCAGAGCGCGCCGCGAGCCGTCGGGCCGCCGAGCGTCGGCACTGACGGCCAAGGCCCCGTCGTGGGAGTGATCGTGGTCGAGATGCATGAGGGCGACTCCAAACTATTCTTCGGCCCGGGCCGGCACCATCCAGCCCGTCCGGCGTTTGAGGACGAGGCCGTTCAGGCCGATACGGGGGTATGGGGGGCGGAGCCCCCAGGGGACGGGACGGGGCGATCCACCTACGACGCGAAGAGCCGTACAGCCCAAGCGGCATGCGCCTGCGCACTGATCTCCAGCAACGGCGCCGACGCCGACGGCAACGCGTCGACCCCACCGTCGACCACGTGCCGCGCCGCGTCGGCCGCCGCACGCGCCACGACGTCCAGCTCCGGCGCGAGCCGGGCCAGCACCCCCGTGGCGTCGAACGGATCGAGGCTCAGCAACCGCACGGTCGCGGTCGCCGGACCGCTGACGCTCTCGTACGCGCAGCAGTACGCGGCGTCCTCGGGCCCGAGCCCGGCGGCCCGCGCCGCCAGCCCCAGAACGACCGGCTGGTGCGCTCCCTTGGGAAAGGCCCGCGCCAGCGCGTCGAGTTCCGCGGACGGCCAGGTCGCCCGGGCCGCCCGCATCAGCTGCCGCCCGAGCCGCCGCGCGGTGACCCGCAGAGCCGGCGACGGCGTGCGGGCGTCCGCGGCCGAGTCCAGCAGCGCCGGATCGACCCCGAGCGCGGCCGCCGCGGCCAGGGCGGCGGACACCAGCCCCGCCGTGTTGAGGCGCCCCCGGCAGAAGTCCTCCAGGCTCGCCGCCCCGCTGATCCGCCCGGCCTTGACCGCCGCCTCGGCCCCGCCGGAGTGGGCGTGCCCTCCGGCGGGGAAGCGGCCGTCGGCCAGGACGAGTAGTGCCGCGCGGGACATCAGAAGAGGAAGTAACGCTGGGCCATGGGCAGTTCGGAGGCCGGGGTGGCCTCCACCAGCTCCCCGTCGATGTGCACGGCGAAGCTGTCGGGATCGACCCGTACCCGCGGCCGGGCGTCGTTCTCCCGCATGTCGGCCTTGGTCACCCCGCGCGTCGAATCGATCGCCACGAACCGCTTCCCCAGCGAGAGCCGCTCCGGCAGTCCGTCCTCGATGGCGAGCGGCGCCACGAAGTTGAACGAGTTCGAGGCGGGTGCCCGTCCGATCGCCCCGAACATGGGCCGGGGCAGGATCGGCTGCGGTGTCGGGATGGACGCGTTGGCGTCGCCCATCTGCGCGTACGCGATCTGCCCGCCCTTGATGACGAGTTGCGGCTTGACCCCGAAGAACGCGGGCTCCCACAGCACGAGGTCGGCCAGCTTGCCGGTCTCGACGGAGCCGATCTCGCGGGCCAGGCCCTGCGCGAGCGCCGGGTTGATCGTGTACTTGGCGACATAGCGACGTACGCGGTGGTTGTCCGCTCGCCCGTCACCGGGGAGGGCGCCGCGCCGCCGCTTCATCACGTGGGCCGTCTGCCAGGTCCGCATGATGACCTCGCCGACCCGGCCCATCGCCTGTGCGTCGGACGAGATGATCGAGATGGCGCCCAGGTCGTGCAGGATGTCCTCGGCCCCGATGGTGGAGGGCCGGATGCGGGACTCGGCGAAGGCCAGGTCCTCCGGGACGGCCGCGTTGAGGTGGTGGCAGACCATCAGCATGTCGAGGTGTTCCTCGGCGGTGTTGACGGTGTAGGGCCGGGTCGGGTTGGTGGAGCTGGGCAGTATGTGCGGCTCGGAGACCACGGTCATGATGTCCGGCGCGTGCCCGCCGCCCGCACCCTCGGTGTGGTAGGCGTGGATGCCGCGGCCGGCGATCGCGGCGAGCGTGTCGCCGACGAACCCGGCCTCGTTCAGGGTGTCCGTGTGGATGGCGACCTGGATGCCGGTGCGGTCGGCGACGGTCAGCGCGGCGTCGATGACGGCGGGCGTGGAGCCCCAGTCCTCGTGCAGCTTGAGACCGAGCGCCCCGCCCCGGATCTGCGACAGCATCGCGTCGCGCGAGACGGTGTTGCCCTTGCCGAGCAGACCGAAGTTGAGCGGGTACTGCTCCATCGCCTCCAGCATCCGGGCGAGGTGCCAGGGTCCGGGAGTGACCGTCGTCGCCTTCGAGCCCTCGGCGGGACCGGTGCCGCCGCCGACCAGCGTCGTGATGCCGGAGGCGAGCGCCTCGTCGGCGATCTGCGGACAGATCAGGTGGACGTGCGCGTCGATGGCACCCGCGGTGACGATCCGTCCGTTGCCCGCGATGATCTCGGTCTCGGGGCCGATGACGAGGTCGGGGTGGACCCCGTCCATGGTGTCCGGGTTGCCGGCCTTGCCGATGCCGGTGATCCGGCCGTCGCGGATGCCGACGTCGGCCTTGACGATCCCCCAGTGGTCGACGATCACGACACCCGTGATGACCGTGTCCGGAGTGCCTTCTGCACGCGTGGCGCGCGCTTGGCCCATGGATTCACGGATGACCTTGCCACCGCCGAAGACGGCCTCGTCACCGGCGAGCCCGGGGCCGCCGGAACGGTCCTCCTCGATCTCGATCAGCAGGTCGGTGTCGGCGAGCCGGATGCGGTCGCCGGTGGTGGGGCCGAACAGATCGGCGTATGCGGCGCGCGAGAGCTCAGGCATCGAGGGCACCTCCGGTCTCCCCGCGCAGGCCGGGCACGACACGGGCGCCGGTGAGCGGAACGAGTTCGACGTCGACGGGGATCCCGGGTTCGAAGCGCACGGCCGTGCCGGCGGCGACGTTGAGCCGTCTGCCGCGCGCGGCGGCGCGGTCGAAGTCCAGACCGGGGTTGGCCTCGGCGAAGTGATAGTGGGAGCCGACCTGGACGGGCCGGTCGGCGGCGTTGAGGACGGTCAGCCGGGTGACCTCGCGGCCCTCGTTGAAGGCGACGGGTCCGTCGGCGAACAGGATCTCTCCGGGAATCATGGCTCTCGCTCCCCCGTCAGACGATCGGGTCGTGGACGGTGACGAGCTTGGTGCCGTCCGGGAAGGTCGCCTCGACCTGGACGTCGTGGATCATCTCGGGGATGCCCTCCATGACGTCGTCCCGGGTGAGGATCTTGCGTCCGGAGGACATCAGCTCGGCGACCGTACGGCCGTCGCGCGCGCCTTCGAGGATGTGCGACGTGATGAGGGCGACCGCCTCGGGGTGGTTCAGTTTGAGCCCGCGGGCCCGTCGCTTCTCGGCCACGTCGGCGGCCACATGAATCAGCAGCCTCTCTTGCTCGTGCGGGGTCAGTTGCACGGCGTCCCACCTCACAGTCCTCGCTCCGGACCGTGCGGGGTCCGGTGGCCGCAGCCACCAAAACCCCTGGTGGCGTGGATGGGCACGCTAGTTGGCCGTCGTTTCGAGGACGTTAACCCGGCTGTGGTCCACGCATGACCGACGTGGACGCTCCCGGGCCGTCGTCGGGACCGCCGCCCGGGACGAGGCCATGGGTCGGACCGTATACGGCGCGATGGCCGCCCGCCTTCGACGCGGCCGTCACCCTCACCGTCACCACCCAAGGGACCTTATGAGGCGCCGTGACCCCGGTGCTCCGCCGCGATGCCGAAGCGCTGGCGCTCACGCGGGGCGGACGCGACCTCGCGGACGCTGGAGAGGGAGCTGACCACCTGTTCGTCGGCGGACTCCGGGAGTTCCTCGAGCCGCTCCAGGTCGGCGGCGGAGACCAGGGCGACGAGGGGCTTGCCGTGCCGTGTCACCACGACGCGCTCGCCCCCGTACACCACCCGGTTGATCAGATCGGCGAGCTCAGCCCTGGCTTGCGTCACCGGAATCTCGTAGGCCATGCCCACCAGCTTAGACCGGGCCCCCGGCACCCCCACAGAGCGGACGATCTCGTTCAGCTCCACCGAAAACGATCCATGCGCACGATCGGGCGACCCTCTTCACCGACGGCGCACGGGGATTTCGCTGTCAGCCGAGCACCCTTCCCCGCTCTGTACGTCCTGTACATTTTTTACAGAACCCTTCACAGGAGGCGCGTGCCATGAACGAACCGTCCGCCCGTCATGTCCTGCCCGAGTTCACCGAGCGGACGAGCATGGTGCACCGGACCCTGGATCCGTACTCGAAGCTGCTCGACGAGCGGATCGTGTTCCTCGGAACGCCGATCGACGACACCTCGGCGAACGACGTGATGGCGCAGTTCATGCACCTCGAATACCTGGCGCCCGACCAGGACATCGCGCTGTACATCAACTCCCCCGGCGGCTCGTTCAGCGCGATGACGGCGATCTACGACACGATGCAGTTCGTCAGTTGCGACGTGGAGACCACCTGCCTGGGGCAGGCCGCGTCGGCCGCCGCCGTACTGCTGGCCGGCGGCGCGCCGGGCAAGCGGTTCGCGCTGCCGGGGGCCCGGGTGCTGATCCACCAGCCGTCACTTCCCGAGCCGCTGCAGGGACAGGCGAGCGATCTGGCCCTCCAGGCAGAGGAGTTGATGCGCACTCGAAGGCTGCTGGAGGACATGCTCGTACGGCACACGGGGCAGAGTCCTGAACAGGTCGCCGCCGACATCGAGCGCGACAAGATCCTGGACGCTCAGGCCGCGTTGGCGTACGGACTGGTGGACGGGATCATCCCCAGCCGCAAGACCTCGCGCACCGCGCCCGGTGCGAGGAACGCCACACCCGACGCGAGGTGATCCGCCGATGGTGCCCGAACTGCCCCCGCTGCCCGCGCTGACACGAGCCGAGGCCGAGCTGATCGACCGTTACCTCGACGTGGTCGACCTGCTCGGCCGTATCAACCCGGCCCGGCCCGGAGACACCTACCGCGGGCTGCGTGCCGCCCAGGCGCTGGTCGCCAAGGCCACCGAGCTGCGGGACGCCCTCGCGCTGATGCACCAGCGCGGCGAGAGCGAGGTGCACGCGCCGACGCTGGCGCAGGCTCTGCGCGTCCTCGACGGTGAGCGGCGGGCGGCCCGCGTCACGCTGCCGCCCGACGCCGACAATTGACACGTCCGCACCCGGGTCGCCGTGCGCGCCGAGTCGGCGAGGCGTCCGGCCCGGGGTTCAAACGGACCAGATGGCGTACCCCCTGATGGAGTAATCACACACCCCTTCGGGGAACCGAAAAAGTTGCACAACGCGCGTAGCCCGGAGGCGGAATGAGATGCTCCGGTGCTGGTGGGCGCGTCGTCGGTGTCCCCAACATCGCCCGAACAGGGGGTCGTCCACCCGAACGGGTGAGTGGTGAGTAACCCCACAAATCGCCGGTTCCACTCGGATTTTGTGACTGCTATGCGTGAAGATCCCTTCCGACGACAAGCCCCCGCCACAGCGGCGGGGCGGTCCGGGCGGACGCCGAGTCCTGCCGCTGCCCGGATGACCGGTCGACAGAAGTGCATCGGCAGGAGTGGAGGACCCAGCAAGACGGGTCGCCGGAGAAATCCGGGCGGTCCTTGGGGTGAAGCCGCGCAAGCGGCCGGGCTACTTCGCCAGCCCGAATCCGACAGGTCATCCTTCACAGGCGGCTGACGAAGGGTTGCGCATGACTGCGCTCAATCGTGTCCCGTCGCTGTGGACCCGGGCCGGTACGGCCTCGGCGCTCACCATCGCCGCCGTGGGCGGCAGCCTCGTGGTTCCTGGCGTCGCATCCGACGCCGAAGCGGCCACGTTGGCGACGAAGGCACTTCAGGTCGCCGCTTCCAAGAAGGGCTCCCCGTACCAGTACGGTGCCGCCGGGCCACGCCGATTCGACTGCTCCGGGCTCACGCTCTACTCGTACAAGAAGGCGGGCAAGACGCTGCCTCGTACGGCCGCGGCGCAGTACAACAAGACGCACCACATCTCCGCGTCCCACCGCAAGGCCGGAGACCTGGTGTTCTTCCACTCGGGCCGGAACGTGTACCACGTCGGCATCTACGCCGGAAAGGGAAAGATCTGGCACTCCCCGAAGACAGGGGAGGTCGTGAAGCTGCAGAAGATCTGGACGAAGAGCGTCTGGTACGGCCGGGTCAGCTGACCTGCCCGAGGGGGTGCCGCCGGCCGGCACCCCCTCGGGGTTCCCTCCGGGCGTGAAATGCGGACGAACCGGTTACTCGTTCAGCATGGCTGAGCGACCTTCCCCCGAAGAACGGAACGAGACGCCCCTCGAGCGCGCCGATCGCAACTTCGGCGAACTGCTCCAGGAGCTGCGCGTCACGCAGACCGGTGTGCAGATCCTCTTCGCGTTCCTGCTGACGCTGGCGTTCACCCCGCGCTTCCCGTCCCTCGACACGGTGCAGCGCGCCACGTACGTCACCACCCTCCTGCTGGCCGTGGCCGCCGCCGCGCTCTTCACGGCGCCGGCCGCGCTGCACAGGTCGCTGTTCCGGCAGGGCGCGAAGCCGACCGTCGTGCGGGTCTCCTCCGTCCTGGCCACGGTCGGGATGGGCGTGCTCATGCTGGCGCTGACGGGATCGGTGCTGCTCGTCGTGGACGTCGCGCTGGGACGCGCCGCGGGGATCGCCTCGGGCGCGGGCACGCTGCTCGTCTGTGTGGCGCTGTGGGGCCTCCTGCCCGGCCTGGTGCACCGTGCCGTCGTCAGCGCAGCGACGGCTCCGAAAGAAGCACCCGACCGAGAACCGTGAGCGCGCTCATCGCCCGGCTGCCGCCGGCCGAACCGGCCGGACAGCGCGGTCGCACCGGAGAGATGGCCAGGACGGCTGCGGCTCCGGTGGGGCCGCGGTTGCGGGGACCGGGAGATCCGCACCGTACGATCTCCGTCGTCCACCGGACCGGGGACCGCTCGGCACCGGCGGCCGAGGCCTTCCGGGCCCCGCCGCGAGGCGCCTCGCAGCGCAGACACGACAACTGGGCCGCTCCTCAGGGCTCTTGTGGGCCGCCGGCCGTCACCGGCTGGGCCGGCACCGTCCAGGGCAGCTCGATGGCGACCGTCTTGCCGCCCTCACGGGTGGGCCGGACGACGAGTCTGCCGCCGCATTCGGCGGTCAGCCAGCGGATGATCACCATGCCGCGTCCATTGTCCTGCTGGACGGCGGCAGGCAGACGTTTGGGAAAGCGCGGATGGCTGTCGGTGACGCCGATCCTGAGGTGTTCGTCTCGGTCGAGCCGGACGTCCACCGTGAAGGTGGGCGACTGCCCGAAAGTATGTTGGACGGCGTTGGTGGCTAGTTCTGACACGATCAGGCGTACGGTGTCCGCGACTTCGGCGTCGCACGGCAGGCCCCATTCGGCCAGCACATCGGCGACGAAATTCCGGGCCGCGGAGACCGAGGCGGGATCGCTCGGCAGAGTGACGGATGCTTCCTGGTGATCTGCCATGGCGACGTCGTCCCTTTCCCACGGGACCGGAGTCCGACACGGAGCGGATGGTTCGAGTACGGTCCCGGACTGGTGCTTCGCGCCAGACTGCCATCACTGGGCCGGTCACGGGTGCGATCCACCGAGATATGCATATATCTGTCGCTCGATGCGGTGAACTCCACGACGACGGAGCGTATTTGGGCGGCTCGGAAGGAGTAAGGAGTACGGCCATGCAGCACGGTCCCGCGGTGCGCCGCCGCAAGCTCGGTGCCGAACTGCGCGCGCTGCGCGCCGTTGCGGGTCTCACCAGTGGTGAGGCGGCCCGTCTCGTCGGCTGGCACCAGTCGAAGGTGAGCCGGATCGAGACCGGTATCAGTGGGGTGAAACCGGCCGACGTGGAGCGCCTGTTGGACGCCTACGCCGTCACGGACCCCGAGTTACGGGAGCTCCTGGTCGGCCTCGCGGGCTCCGAGGGCAACGGTCGCCATCACTGGTGGCACGCCTACCGCGGGGTCCTGCCGCCCACGTACCGCGACTTCATCAGTCTGGAGTCCCAGGCCAGCGGCATGCGCACGCTGGAGACCACGGTGGTGCCCGGACTGCTCCAGACGCCCGAGTACGCGCGGGAGGTGACCCGGGTCGCCGTCGGCGGCCTGGAGGACGGCAAGCTCGACGCGCTCGTCGAGGTGCGCCTCGCCCGGCAGGACGTCCTGCGTTCGAATCCGCCGCTGGAACTGACCGCCGTCCTCGACGAGGCCGTGTTAAGACGTGAGGTCGGCGGACCGAAGGTGATGGCTCGGCAACTGGAGCGTCTGCGGGAGGCCGCCACCCTGCCTCAAGTGCGCCTTCAGGTCCTGCCGTTCGCCGCGGGAGCCCATATCGGCGTCACCGGGCCTTTCGTTATCTTCTCATTTCCGAACACAACTGATCTGGATGTGGTTGTTCTCGACCACTTGACGAGTAGCCTCTATCTCGAACGGAAAGAAGACCTTCAGGCCTACACCGAGGCCTTCAACGCCCTTCAGTTCCACGCCCTTTCGCCCGAGGACTCGTTGGACTACATCGCCGGGATAGGTGACGGCGCGTAAGGAGGCACCCCCATGACTGCACTGCCTCGGTACGTACGTTCAAGTACTTCACTCCGCGACGTGCCATGGCTGCGCAGCAGCCGCAGTACGGGAATGAACAACTGCGTCGAGACGGCCCGACCCGGCCCAGGACCCTGGGCCGGACTGGTCGCTGTGCGCGATTCCAAGAACAAGGCGGGCCCCGCCCTGCTCTTCACTCCCGCCAGTTGGGAGGGCTTTGTCGCCGGGCTGAACTGATCACGCCGACGGCGTGCTCGATCTGCGCGTCGGTGAGGTCCGCGCGGGCGGTCAGCCGCAGCCGTGAGATGCCGTCCGGCACGGACGGGGGGCGGAAGCAGCCGACGGCGAGTCCCGCTTCCCGGCAGTCGGCGGCCCACCGCACGGCCTGTTCGGGGGACGGCGCGCGCACGGAGACCACGGCGGCGTCCGGTCGTACGGCTTCCAGTCCCTCGGCGGTCAGCCGGGTGTGCAGCGCCGTCGCCACCTCACGGGCCCTGGCGGCGCGCTCCGGCTCACGGCGCAGCAGCCTGAGCGCCGCGAGGGCCGCGCCCGCCGCCGCGGGCGCGAGACCGGTGTCGAAGATGAAGGTGCGCGCCGCGTTGACCAGGTGGTCGATGACCGGGGCGGGGCCGAGGACGGCTCCGCCCTGGCTGCCGAACGACTTGGAGAGGGTGGCGGTCACGACCACGTCCGGGGCGCCCGCGAGCCCCGCGGCCTGCGGGGCGCCCCGACCACCGTCGCCCAGGACGCCCAGCCCGTGCGCGTCGTCGACGAGCAGCGCCGCGCCGTGCTCACGGCAGGCGGTGGCGAGTTCGGCCAGCGGGGCCGCGTCGCCGTCCACCGAGAAGACCGTGTCGGACACGGCGACGGCGGGACCCTCGTGCGTGCCCAGCGCCTTGCGCACGGCGTCGGGGTCGGCGTGCGCCACGACCTGGGTCGCGCCCCGGGCAAGCCGGCAGCCGTCGATGAGGGAGGCGTGGTTGCCCGCGTCCGAGACGACCAGCGAGCCGTGCGGCGCGAGCGTGGTCACGGCGGCGAGATTGGCCGCGTAGCCGGAGGAGAAGACGAGCGCGGACTCGAAGCCGCAGAAGTCCGCGAGCTCGCGTTCGAGTTCGCCATGAAGTTCGGTCGTGCCGGAGACGAGCCGCGAGCCGGTCGCACCGGCGCCCCAGCGGCGCGCGGCCTGGGCGGCGGCCGCCGTGATCTCGGGGTGGTGGGCCAGCCCGAGGTAGTCGTTGCTCGCCAGATCGAGAAGGGGTGAGTCGGCGGCGCGGGGGCGCAGGGTGCGGACGAGTCCGGCCTGTCGGCGCTGGTGCGCCTGCTCGTCGATCCACGCGAACGGCGATCCGGCCATGCTGGTGCCTCCGGGCCCTGGGAGTGGTCGTGAGGGGGGTTATGAAGGTGGTCGTTTTGTAGGCAGTGCACAGACCCTAGCGGGGCGGCGCGGCGCCCATGATGTGGCAATACCCACACGTCGAAGCGTCTCTGTTGTGCAAACTCTCCTTGGCCTCAGCGGCTCGCATACGTCAGGATCGGATCTCATGGACCTGCTGAACACGCTGGTGGACAAGGGGCTTCGGCGCGAGCTGCCGACCCGTGACGAGGCGCTGGCCGTGCTGGCCACGTCCGACGACGACGTGCTCGACGTGGTGGCCGCGGCCGGAAAAGTCCGCCGGCACTGGTTCGGCCGTCGAGTGAAACTCAACTATCTGGTCAATCTGAAGTCCGGTCTGTGCCCGGAGGACTGCTCGTACTGCTCGCAGCGCCTCGGCTCCAAGGCCGACATCCTCAAATACACCTGGCTCAAGCCGGACCAGGCCTCGCAGGCCGCGGCTGCCGGGCTCGCCGGGGGCGCCAAGCGGGTCTGCCTGGTGGCCAGCGGCCGCGGTCCGACGGACCGTGACGTGGACCGGGTCTCCGACACCATCAAGGCGATCAAGGACCGACACGAGAACGTCGAGGTGTGCGCCTGCCTGGGCCTGCTCTCCGACGGCCAGGCCGAGCGGTTGCGCGAGGCGGGAGCGGACGCCTACAACCACAACCTGAACACCTCCGAGGGGACGTACGGGGACATCACGACCACGCACACGTACGCCGACCGGGTGGACACGGTCCAGAAGGCGCACGCGGCCGGTCTGTCCGCCTGCTCGGGTCTGATCGCGGGCATGGGCGAGTCGGACGAGGACCTCGTCGACGTCGTCTACTCGCTGCGCGAGCTCGACCCGGACTCCGTTCCGGTGAACTTCCTGATCCCCTTCGAGGGCACCCCGCTCGCCAAGGAGTGGAACCTCACCCCGCAGCGGTGCCTGCGCATCCTGGCCATGGTCCGTTTCGTCTGCCCGGACGTGGAGGTCCGCATCGCGGGCGGCCGCGAGGTCCACCTCCGCAGCATGCAGCCGCTCGCCCTGAACCTGGCCAACTCGATCTTCCTCGGCGACTACCTCACCAGCGAGGGCCAGGCGGGCAAGGCCGACCTGGACATGATCGCGGACGCCGGGTTCGAGGTGGAGGGCGCGGGCGAGGTGACCCTGCCGGAGCACCGCGTGACGGCGGGCGCCGGCTGCGGTGCGCACGCCGAGGCCGGATGCGGCTCGCACGCGGACGCCGGGTGCGGCTCGCACGAAGGCGGCGGCGTCTGCGGTTCCGTGAAGGTGCAGGCCGAGCAGGAGCAGCCCGCCGAAGCGCGTACGGATCTCGTCGCCGTACGCCGCCGGGGTGCCGGAACGGACCTCGCCCCCAATGCCTGACCGGTCCGAGCCGTCCACGCTGCCCGTGCGGGAACTGCTGGAGTTGGACCGGCGGCACGTCTGGCACCCGTACGGCCCCATGCCCGGCCGCCAGGAACCGCTCGTCGTGGAATCGGCGAGCGGGGTACGCCTGCGGCTGGCGGACGGCTCGGGCGAGCTGGTCGACGGCATGTCGTCCTGGTGGTCGGCCATCCACGGCTACAACCACCCGGTCCTCAACGACGCGGCGCGCGACCAGCTGGAGCGCATGAGCCATGTCATGTTCGGCGGGCTCACGCACGAGCCCGCCGTACGGCTGGCGAAGCGACTTGTCGACATCACGCCCGAGGGCCTGGAACACGTCTTCCTCGCCGACTCCGGATCGGTGTCGGTCGAGGTCGCCGTCAAGATGTGCCTCCAGCACTGGCGCTCGCTCGGCCGCCCGGGCAAGCAGCGGCTGCTGACCTGGCGCGGCGGGTATCACGGGGACACCTGGCAGCCGATGTCGGTGTGCGACCCCGAGGGCGGGATGCACGAGCTGTGGCAGGGCGTGCTCCAGCGCCAGGTGTTCGCCGACGCCCCGCCGGTCGCGTACGAGGAGTCGTACGCCGAGCAGCTGCGGGAGCTGATCGGGCGGCACGCCGACGAGCTCGCCGCGGTGATCGTGGAACCGGTGGTACAGGGCGCGGGCGGGATGCGGTTCCACTCCCCCGCGTATCTGCGGGTGCTGCGGGAGGCGTGCGACGCGCACGACGTGCTTCTCGTCCTCGACGAGATCGCGACCGGCTTCGGTCGAACGGGCGCTCTGTTCGCGGCGGAGCACGCCGGTATCACACCGGACGTGATGTGCGTCGGCAAGGCGCTGACCGGCGGCTACATGACGATGGCGGCGACGCTCTGCACGGCACGGGTGGCCGAGGGCATCTCACGCGGTGAGGTCCCGGTGCTGGCTCACGGCCCGACCTTCATGGGCAATCCGCTGGCCGCCGCGGTGGCCTGCGCCTCGATCGACCTGCTGCTCGGACAGGACTGGCAGACCGAGGTCAAGCGGATCGAGGCGGGTCTGCGGGACGGCCTTGCGGAGGCGTCCTCGTTGCCGGGTGTCCGGGACGTACGGGTCCTGGGCGCGATCGGCGTCGTCCAGCTCGACCACGAGGTCGACATGAAGGCGGCTACGGCGGCGGCCGTGCGCGAGGGCGTGTGGCTGCGCCCGTTCCGCGACCTCGTCTACACGATGCCGCCGTACGTCACGGGTGACGCGGACGTGGCACGGATCGCGCGCGCGGTGTGCGCGGCGGCACGGGAGGGATGACATGGCGGTTCTGGTGATCACGGGGACGGGCACGGAGGTCGGCAAGACGGTCACGACGGCCGCCGTCGCCGCCACGGCCCTCGCGGCCGGACGCTCCGTGGCCGTACTCAAGCCGGCGCAGACGGGCGTACGCCCGGACGAGCGCGGGGACGCCGACGAGGTGGCCCGGCTCGCGGGCGCCGTGACCACGCTCGAACTCGCCCGCTATCCGGAGCCGTTGGCTCCCGCGACGGCCGCGCGGCGGGCCTCCCTGCCGCCGGTGCGCCCGGTCGCGGTGGCGAAGGCGGCGGCCGAACTGGCCACCGAGCACGACCTCGTGCTGGTCGAGGGAGCAGGCGGTCTCCTCGTCCGCTTCGACGACGAGGGCGGCACGCTGGCGGACGCGGCGAGCCTGCTGGACGCGCCGGTGCTGGTGGTGGCATCAGCGGGCCTCGGCACCCTGAACACCACCGAGCTGACGGCTCGTGAACTGCGGCGCCGTGGGCTGGACCTGGCGGGAGTCGTCATCGGCAGCTGGCCCGAATCCCCGGACCTGGCGTCGCGCTGCAACCTCGCGGATCTGCCGGTCGTGGCCGAGGCTCCGCTACTGGGAGCGGTGCCCGCGGGGGCGGGGGCTTACCCGGTCGCCGACTTCTGTGCGGAGGCGCCTGGGTGGCTGGCCTCTCGGCTGGGCGGCACCTGGGACGGAAACGCCTTCATTTCGGCGCAGGGGGTCTGAACGCCCCGTCAGGGGCGCGGGGAACCGCGCGCTCAACCCCCACCCGCCCGCAGCCGCAAGACAGCCCCCTCACCCCTCCCCCAACAACCGCACCAACTCGATCCGCGACCGAATCCCCAACCGCGCGAACACCCCCCGCAGATGATGATCAATGGTCCGCGGGCTGAGCAACAACCGCGACGCGATCTCCCGGTTGGTCGCCCCGTCGGCCGCCATGCGCGCGACCATCAACTGCTGCGCGGTGAGACGGGCGACGAGATCGTCGGCGCCCCGCACCGGGGAGACGGGCTCCCCCAGGACACGGAGTTCGGTCCGCGCTGCCGCCGCGCACTGCGGCGAACCGAAGTGCTCGAACGCCTCGAGGGCGCTGTGCAGTCGGTCACGGGCCTCCGTCCGGTGCCGCAGTCGCCGTAGCGCACCGCCGAACAGCAGCTCCGTACGGGCGCGTTCGAAGTCACGGGTGCCCGAGGCGTGCAGGTCGAGGGCGGTGCGGTAGTGCTCGACGGCCTCCGCGCCGGAGGCGAGCAGGGCCCGGCAGCGGGCGCTGAGCGCCAGGTCGTCGGGGCTGCGCACGGTACGCGCCCAGTGGTCGTAGTCGGCATGGGCGGCCCGGGCGACGCGTGTGTCGCCGGTGCGGACGGCGGCCTCGACGTAGTGCGGTGTGGCGATGTGACGGATGGCGCGATGCCCGTGCCCGGGGCCGAATCCGGCGAGGGCGCGCAGCCGGGCCGCCGAGGCGGCGAAGCGGCCGGTGCTCAGGTCGAGGAAGGCGAGCGCGAACAGGGCCAGCGCGGCGGGCAGGCCGAGCCCGCGGGCGAGGGCGTAGGCGCGGGCGGCCTCGGCGCGCTCCCGGCAGACGTCCTCGTCGCCGGTGACCGCGGCGAACATCGCGAGGGCCGCCTGCAGATGGCAGGCCCCGTTGTCCTGGCCGGTGGTGTACGCCTGGCGGAGGGCCTCCAGGGTGGCGGCCTCGGCGGCCCTTGGTCGACCGGTCCAGAAGTCGGCGTACGCCCGGAACTCCATGGCCTGGGGAACGGTGACCCCGTCTCCCCCGGCCCGGGCGGAGGCGGCGGCCCGGACGGTGGCGGTGGTGGCCGCGGTGTGGTCGCCGAGCAGGAGCGCGGCGATCCCGGAGTGGATCAGCAGGGTGGGATCGCCCCCGGGACCGCAGCGCCCGGCCGCCGCCTTCAGCAGGTCCCGCGCGTCGTCGTACCGGCCCTCGAACGCCGCGGCCAGCCCGCCCAGCGTGCCGGGCGGCACGATCCCGAGCCGGTCGGCGACGGCCGCCGCCTCCCGGCACCGGCGCAGGTCGCCGGTGTAGATCGCGGCTTCGGTGGCGCGGGCGAGGAGGTGGACGGCGGCGTGCTGGGGGTGGTCCGTGCGGGCCGGCCCCGGGCCATCCTGGGCGTAGCGCACCGCGGCCGTCAGCAGCGCGTCGAACGCGTCCGTCGCGTTGCCCGCGCGCAGCGCGAGCAGACCGCCCAGGGCGTCGTCGTCGGTGGCGGCGACGAGCCGGCGGGCACGGTCGGCGTCGCCGGACCGCCAGGCGTCGGCGGCGGCGCGGGCGATCAGCCAGGCCCGCTCGCTCGGCTCGGGGGACAGCGCGGCGGCGCGTTCGACGAGGGCGCAGGCCAGGGCGTGGTCGCCCGCGGTGCGCGCGGTGTGGGCCGCCGCCCGGAGTTCGGCGGCGAGGCGTCGGCTGGGACCGAGCGCGGCGGCGCCCCGGTGCCAGGACCGCCGGGGTGACTCGCCCTCGCCGCGCAGGACCCGGGCGAGCAGGAGGTGGACGGCGCGCCGGTCCGTCACGGAGGCGGTCTCGTAGGCGGCTATCCGGGTCCACGGGTCGCGGAAGACGATCCCGCCCGCCGTGGCGTGGGCGATTCCGGCCACCTCGGCGGTGACGAGGGGCCGGGTGTCGAGCCGGGCCGCGGTGACGGCCCGCAGGAAGGCGTGGGTGTCGACCGGGTACTGGTCGGCCGCCGCGAGGAGCAGGAGGCGCCGGGTGGTGTCGGGCAGGGCGCGGACCTCCTGACGGTACGCGCGCAGGAGTACGGGAGGCTGTGCCGGCAGCGGGTCGAGGCCGGTCAGTTGACGCTCGGTCAGTGCGGAGGCGAGTTCCGCGGCGGCGCGGCGGTCGCCGTGCGCGGTGCGCAGGATCCGTACCCGTACGCCTTCGGGAAGCGAGGGGCCGAGCTCGGGTTGTGCGGGGCCGCGTACGGGGTTCGCCGAAGTCACCACCCGAATGACGTTACTGGTGAGTTAACTGGCAAGTAAAGACCGGCGATTTCACCGATGCGGCGCGCGTAGACCCCGGCTGACACTCCAGGCACCCCACCCTTGTCTGGAGGCACCATGCAACGCCGCTCGCGTCGCATCGCCACGTTCTTCTCCGCCATGGTCGCGGCGCTCCTCGTGTCGCTCTCCCTGTCCGCCGTGCCCGCCCGGGCCGCGACCCACAACCCCGTCATCTTCGTGCACGGCCTCAGCAGTTCGGCGAGCAGTTGGGACGACTGGATCGCCGACTTCAAGGCCGACGGCTACAGCGGCTCCGAGCTGTTCGCGTGGTCGTACGACTGGGGCCAGTCGAACGTGACCACGGCCCAGCAGCTCTCCACCGAAGTCAAGAACGTCCTCGCGCAGACCGGCGCGTCGAAGGTGGACCTGGTCGTCCACTCCATGGGCGCGCTGAGTGCCCGCTACTACCTCAAGAACCTCGGCGGGACCTCGTACGTCGACGACTTCGTCTCCACCGCCGGGGTGAACCACGGAACCACGGTCGCGAGCTGGTGCACGTGGCTCTACACCTCGTGCACCGAGATGTACACCGGCAGTTCGTTCCTGACCTCGCTGAACTCCGGTGACGAGACGCCGGGCAGTGTCTCGTACGCCGGCTACTGGTCGAACTGCGACGAGCTGATCAACCCGGACACCAGCGCGATCCTGAGCGGCGCCACCAATGTGGAGGTCGGCTGCATCTCGCACACCGACATGAACAACGACTACGGCGTCTACAAGCAGGTGCGCGACTTCGTCGCCTGACACGTGGGCCGACCCGCGTATGACGTAGGCCGAGCGTCGTAGAGCGTGTGGTCGAGCGTCGTAGAGCGTGTGGCGGACGTCCTGGGGGGACAATCCCGGTAAGACCCCGTCCTCCCGGGAGGTCCGTCATGCCCTTCAGGTCAGCCGGCTCGGCCAAACTGTCGCACGACGCCGTGCACCATCCGCTGTTCGCCCGCTACTACGCCCGTATCAGCGTGGCGGCCGACACCAGGATGGGCATCGGCGCGGTACGCGACCGGCTGCTCACCGGTCTTTCGGGGCGGGTCATCGAGATCGGCGCGGGCAACGGGCTGAACTTCGCGCACTACCCGAGCGCCGTCTCCGAGGTGGTCGCGATCGAACCCGAGCGGCTGCTGCGGCAGTTGGCCGTGGAGGCCGCGCTGCGCTCCGAGGTGCCCGTGGACGTGGTGCCGGGCGCGGCGGAGGCCCTGCCGGTCAAGAGCGAGGCGTTCGACGGGGCGGTGCTCTCGCTGGTGCTGTGCAGCGTGCGCGATGTGCCGCGGGCCCTCGGTGAGGTGCGGCGCGTGCTGCGGCCCGGTGGCACGGTGTGGTTCTTCGAGCACGGCCAGGGCGGCGGACCTGTGATGACGTCCGTCCAGCGCGGACTGGACCGGACGGTGTGGCCGCGGCTGAACGGCGGTTGCCATCTGGCCCGCGACCCGATCGCCGCGCTGCGCGAGGCCGGGTTCGAACTGGGTCCCTACCGACGGCTGTTCATTCCCGAGAAGGGGCCGCGGCTGCCCACGTCGTACTGCGTGCTGGGCAGCGCGAGGCGCCCGCCGATCAGGGAGTAGTCACAGACTCCACTGCCGCAGCTCCTGTGCGATCTCGTGCACGGTCGCGTCGCCGCCCTTCACCAGGCGGGCCAGTTCGCGCACCTGCTCGGGCGAGGTGACGACCTTGAGGCCGCTGGCGACGAGATAGGCGTACGCGACGGCCGAGGCGAACATCGCGTTGGACCGTTCGAGCGCCGGGACGTGCAGCAGCAGCTGGAGCAGCGCGGCGGCGCGGGCGTGCGGGCTGTCGTAGACGGGAATGCCGAATATCTCCGCCTCGTGCCGGCTGACGGCGGCGACGAGGGCTCCCCAGTCGGTGACCTGGGGATCTCCGGGCGTCTTCTGTTCGGCGATCATGAGGAGCCAGGCGAGGTCGACTCTGAGACTGCTCAAGGGATCAACGACGACCTTCGCGTGAGCCGTCCCGGAACGTGTCCCGTGCGCCTTCCCGGTCCGCGCCGAACTCCTCGGCGAAGACGTTCGCGTACTGCTTCATGAAGTCGGAGGCCGCGTCGACGAAGGTGTGACCGACCTCCCCGGTGTCCTGTCTGACCAACTCTTCGATGTAGCGGTTCACGCTCATGCCGCGCTCCAGGGCCCGCTCCCGGGCCGCCCGGGCCGTGCCCTCGTCCACCCGCACGTTCAGCTGAGTCTTCGCCATAGCTCGAAGCTAGCGCCGAAGTGCTAGCACCCGCAAGGGGGCGACTCGCCGGAGCCGGTACCTCGGGGGGATACCGGCTGTGGGCGGGGTCACACTACGCTCGGCCGGGACCGGGAGTCAGGACGTCCATCACGGAGGAGGCGGCCTTGTCCACACCTGCTGCGGAGCACACCGTCGGACGACGGGACGCCGACGGGGTCGCCGCCCGCGCCCGCGGCCTGACGAAGGCGTACGGATCCGGCGAGACCACCGTCCTCGCCCTCGACTCGGTCGACGTGGACATCGCACGCGGCCGCTTCACCGCGGTCATGGGCCCCTCGGGTTCCGGGAAGTCGACGCTGATGCACTGCCTCGCGGGACTCGACACCGTCTCGGCCGGACAGGTGTGGCTCGGCGACACCGAGATCACGGGGCTCAAGGACCGTGAGCTGACCCGGCTGCGCCGGGACCGGATCGGGTTCATGTTCCAGTCCTTCAATCTGATCCCCACGCTGAACGCGGCCGAGAACATCACGCTGCCGATGGACATCGCGGGCCAGAAACCCGACCAGAAGTGGCTGGACCAGGTCATCGACACACTCGGGCTGCGGGACCGGCTGAAGCACCGGCCCGCACAGCTCTCCGGCGGACAGCAGCAGCGCGTCGCCTGTGCGCGGGCGCTCGCCTCCCGCCCCGAGCTGATCTTCGCGGACGAGCCGACCGGCAACCTCGACTCCCGAGCGGGGCTCGAGGTCCTCGGCTTCCTGCGCGAGGCGGTCGACGACCTGGGCCAGAGCGTCGTCATGGTCACGCACGATCCGGGCGCGGCGGCCCACTCCGATGTGGTGCTGTTCCTCGGGGACGGGCGGATCGTGGACGAGATGGAGCGGCCGACGGCGGAGGCGGTGCTGGAGCGCATGCGGCACTTCTCCGGAGGCCGCCCGGCCGCCGGGGGCGCCTCCGACGACGCGGCCGTGGACGTGGTCCTGGCCGCCGACTCGGACGACGTATCTCTCGACGCATCTCTAGACACTCTCGACACCTTCGACAAGGACTGAGGCGGCGGCCGTGCTCAAGGCGACTCTGCGAAGCTTCCTCGCCCACAAGGGACGACTGCTGCTCTCGGCGCTGGCCGTCGTGCTGTCCGTGGCCTTCGTGGCGGGCAGCCTGATCTTCTCGGACACGGTCACCCGTACGTTCGACCGGCTCTTCGCCTCCACCGCGGCCGATGTGACCGTGTCGCCGAAGAACGACCTCAAGTCGCGGGTGGCGACCGGCGCCACGCCGACGCTGCCCGCCTCGCTCGCGGACCGGCTCGCGAAGGTCGACGGCGTGGCGGCCACCCATGTGGACGTGAGCGTCGAGAACCTCACCATCGTCGACCGCGACAACAAGTCGATCGGACCCACCTCGGGCGCGCCGACCATCGCCACCAACTGGCAGGTCACCAAGCGCAGCCCGGTGAAGCTGACCTCCGGCCACGCCCCGCGCGGCGGCGACGAGGCACTGCTCGACGCGGACACCGCCCAGCGCAAGCACGTGGGGATCGGCGACACCCTGACGGTGCAGGCGGAGCGCACCTTCCCGGTGAGGATCGTCGGCATCGCCACGTTCACCACCACCAACCCCGGTGCCGCGCTGCTGTTCCTCGACACCCCCACCGCGCAGACGAACCTGCTCGGCAGCCCGGACGCCGCCACGAGCATCGCGGTGGACGCGGCGCCCGGGGTGGCCGACGCTCCGCTCAAGCAGCGGATCGCGGCGCAGGTGGGCACCGGGACCTACGAGGTGAAGACCGCCGACGAGCAGGCCAAGGACGCCGCCGCGCAGCTCGGCGGATTCCTGGACGTCATCAAGTACGTGATGCTCGGCTTCGCCGGCATCGCCGTACTGGTCGGCGTCTTCCTGATCGTCAACACCTTCTCGATGCTCATCGCCCAACGCACCCGTGAGCTGGGCCTGTTGCGCGCGCTCGGCGCGGACCGGCGGCAGGTGCGGCGGTCCGTGCTCACCGAGGCGCTGCTGCTCGGTCTGGTCGGCTCGACGCTCGGACTCGCCGCGGGGATCGGTCTCGCCCTCGGGCTGATCCGGCTCATGAGCGCGTTCGGGATGAACCTCAAGTCCACCGAGATGGTGATCGGTTGGCCGACCCCCGTCACGTCGTACGTCGTCGGGGTCGGCGTCACGTTCGTGGCGGCGTATCTCCCCGCCCGGCGCGCGGCCGGTGTCTCCCCGATGGCGGCCCTCTCGGACGCCGAGGTCGCCGGGGTGGGAAGGCCGCTGCGGACGCGCGCCCTGGTGGGCTCGGTCGTGGGCGTGGCCGGAGCCGCCGCGCTGGCCGGCTGCGCCACGGCGTCGAAGACCGCGACGTCCGCCTCCCTGCTGGGCCTCGGCGTCGTGCTCACCCTCATCGCGACGGTGATCGCGGGCCCGCTCCTTGTGCGGCCGGTGATCCGGGTCCTGGGCGGTGCCTTCCCCGCCCTGTTCGGCCCGGTCGGCCGGATGAGCCAGCGCAACGCGCTGCGCAATCCGCGGCGCACCGGCGCCACGGCGGCCGCGCTGATGGTGGGCCTCGCGCTGGTCGGCGGGATGTCCGTGGCGAGCGCGTCCATGAGCAAGTCCTTCGACCACCAGATCGACAAGACACTGGGCTCCGACTTCGTGATCCAGAACAGCAACTTCGTGCCGTTCACCAGGGAGATCACGGACAAGGTGCGCGCCACCCAGGGTGCCGGGCTCGTCGTCCGCCAGCGGTTCACGCCGGTCGCGGTGCGGCTGCCGGACGGCAAGCGGGTCGAGACGACCGCGGCGGGCTACGATCCGCGGCTCGACGACGTCGCCCACGTCACGTACACCCAGGGCGACACGGCGGCGGCGCTCGGTGCCGGGCACCTGTCGATGGACGCGAAGTTCGCGCGGGAGCACGACGTGCGCGTCGGCAGTGTGATCCCCGTCGAGTTCCCCGCCGAGCGGAAGACCGAGCTGACGGTGGGGGCGCTCACCGACCAGGAAGGCTCCGGGGGCTTCGGGATGCAGGGCGGGCTGGTCTTCGGCTTCGGCACGGTCGAGAAGTACGTGCCCGGCGGACAGGACTCGGCCCTGTACGTGAACGCGGCCCCCGGCACGAGCCCCGACCGGCTGCGCGCGCAACTGGAGCGGACGCTCAAGCCGTATCCACAGGTGCAGGTCCGTGACCAGGCCGACTACAAGAAACTCGTGCACGACCAGATCGCCGTGCTGCTCTACCTCGTGTACGCGCTGCTCGGACTGGCGATCGTGATCGCGGTGCTCGGTGTGGTCAATACCCTCGCCCTGTCGGTGGTCGAACGCACCCGTGAGATCGGGCTGCTGCGCGCGATCGGGCTCGCCCGGCGCCAACTGCGCCGGATGATCAGGCTGGAGTCGGTGGTGATCGCCGTGTTCGGCGCCGTCCTCGGCCTCGCGCTCGGGCTGGTCTGGGGCGTCTGTGTGCAGCGGGTCCTCGCGCTCCAGGGCATGAAGTCGCTCGCCGTCCCCTGGACCACCATCGTCGCCGTGGTCGTGGGTTCGGCGGTCGTGGGCATAGTGGCGGCGCTGCTGCCGGCGCTGCGTGCCTCGCGCATGAACGTCCTGGCGGCCATCGCGCACGAATGATGTACGCGTCCTGTTGATGTACGCGTCCTGTCCACCGATGTACTCGCGTCCGGCCCGCTCCGTTCGCCCCTTGCGCACAAGTGGCTTGTGAATGAGGAGAGTTCATGTCGCAGTCCTTGGGCTCCTCGCGCCCGTTCCGGTTCGGCGTCAATCTGCTCGCCCCCGCGCCCCTCGACGAGTGGCGCGCCAAGTGCCGACGCGCCGAGGAACTCGGTTACGACGTGATCCTGGTCCCCGACCACCTGGGCATGCCCGCACCCTTCCCCTCGCTGGTGGCCGCGGCGGAGGTCACCGAGCGACCCCGCCTCGGCACCTTCGTGCTCAACGCGGGCTTCTGGAATCCCACGCTGCTGGCCCGCGAGGTCGCCACCACGGACACGCTGACGGGCGGTCGTCTCGAACTCGGGCTCGGCACCGGCTACATCCGGGCGGAGCACGACACGGCGGGCCTCCCCTGGGGCTCGCCGCGCGAGCGGGTCGACCATCTCCAGCGCACCGTCGAGGAGTTGGAGCGCCTCCTCGGTTCGGACGAGCACCAGCCCGGAGCGGTGCAGCGACCCCGCGTGCCGCTGCTGATCGGCGCCAACGGCGACCGGATGCTGCGGCTCACCGCCGAGCACGCGGACATCGCGGCGTTCACCGGGGCACGCACCAGCCCGGGCGGCACGCTGGAGCCGATCACGGCGGCCGCAATGGACGAACGCGTCGCCCTGTACCGGGAGGCTGCGGAGGGGCGCAAGGAGCCCGCCGAGCTCAATCTGCTGATCCAGGTCCTCGCCGTCGCCGAGGACCGCGGCACCGCGATCCGGCCCTGGCTGCCCCGTATCCCGAGCCTGACCGAGGACGAGGTCCTGGAGCTGCCGATCGTGCTGGTGGGAACACTGGAGCAGATCGTGGCGCAGGTGCGGGCGCAGCGGGAGCGGTACGGGTTCTCGTATCTGACGGTCCTGGAGCCGAGCATGGAGGCGTTCGCCCCCGTCGTCGAGGCGCTGCGGGGCGAGTGACCGTCCGGATCGTGGAATTCGGTGCCGGCCCGCGGAACGCGTGATGGGATCGGCGCCATGACCGACTTGCGGATACGGGCCGCGACGCCCGAGGACCTCAACGCCGTGCTGGCCTTCTGGAAGGTGGCGGCCGAGGGCACGAGTATCACTGACGACCTGGACGGCGTGGAGCGACTGGTCGCCCACGATCCTGAGGCGCTGATCCTGGCCGAGGACGACGGCGAGCTGGTGGGCACGGTGATCGCGGGCTTCGACGGCTGGCGCTGCCATCTGTACCGGCTCGCGGTGCATCCCGGGCGGCGCCGCCGCGGGATCGGCTCCGCGCTGCTCGCCGCCGCCGAGGAGCGGTTCGTACGGCTCGGGGGGCGGCGCTCGGACGCGATGGTGCTGCGGCGGAACGAGACCGGGCAGCATGCGTGGCGGGCCGCCGGGTACGCGCTCCAGGAGCAGTGGCGCCGCTGGGCGAAGCCGCTCACCGACTAGCCTCCAGCACCCAAGAGGGTACTTTGCCGATCCTTTACCATGGGAGGATCACCCGGTCCTCCCAATGAAAGGTGTGAGCGTCCGCCGATGGGCGACCCTCCCCGTACCCGACATCGCGCGATCCCCCCGCCCCTGGCCGATCATGGGACGGAGGTGACCCGATGACCGAAGTGCTCCTCCTCCTGGTGGCGGTGCTGCTCTCGCTGGCCTGTGGCGCCTTCGTCGCGGCGGAGTTCTCACTGACCACGGTCGAGCGCAGCGAGCTGGAGCGGGCCGTCGAGCGCGGCGAGCGCGGCGCGTCGGGCGCCCTCAAGGCCGCACGGAATCTGACGTTCCAGCTGTCCGGCGCCCAGCTCGGCATCACCGTCACCAACCTGGTCGTCGGCATGCTCTCCGAGTCGTCGATCGCCAAGCTGATCGCGGGTCCGCTGGAGTCGCTCGGCGTCTCGTCCTCCGCGTCCCGTTCGGTGGCGCTGGTCATCGGTACGGCCCTGTCGACGGTCTTCCTGATGGTCGTCGGCGAGCTGGTCCCCAAGAACTGGGCGATCTCCTCGCCGCTCGCCGTGGCCAAGCGGGTGGCGACGCCGCAGCGCTGGTTCAGCGGCGCGTTCCGCCCGTTCATCACGCATCTCAACAACACGGCCAACCGTGTCGTACGGGTCTTCGGCCTCGAACCGGCCGAGGAGCTGGCCTCCGCGCGCGGCCCCCAGGAACTGGTCGCCCTGGCCCGGCACTCCGCCAAGCAGGGCGCTCTGGAGGCGGACACCGCCGAGCTGTTCGTGCGCACCCTGAACCTCGCCGACCTGACCGCGGAGAACGTGATGACCCCGCGCGTCCAGGTCATCGCGCTGGACGTCCAGGCGACCTGCGAGGACGTGGCGAACGCGACCCGGGCGACGGGTCTGTCCCGCTTCCCCGTCTACCACGGCAACCTCGACTCGGTCGTGGGCGTGGCACACATCAAGGACGTGGTGGCGATACCCGCCGAGTCGCGGCCCCGCACCCCCGTCTCCCAGATCATGCGCGAACCCCTGTTCGTACCGGAGTCACTCACCGTCGACCGGCTGCTCGACCGGCTGTCCGGCGGACGCACCATGGCCGCCGTCATCGACGAGTACGGCGGCACGGCGGGCGTCGCCACCCTGGAGGACATCGTCGAGGAGGTCGTCGGCGAGGTCCGCGACGAGCACGACCCGCACGAGACACCCGACCTGGCCCCGGCCGGCACGGACGAGGAGGGCCGAGCGCTGTACTCGGCCGACGGGTCCGCCCGCACCGACCAGCTGGCCCGCGTCGGGCTGCGGGTGCCCGAGGGGCCCTACGAGACCCTGGCCGGTTTCCTCGCGACCGGGCTCGGCCGCATCCCCGCCGTCGGAGACGCCGTCGAGGTCGCCGGGTGGCGGCTCGACGTGGTGGACGCCTCCGGGCGGCGGGCCGCGCGGGTGCTGCTGCACGCGCCGCGCGACGGGGAGCGGCACGACGACGAGGAGAGGGGGCCGCGATGACCGTCGTACAACTACTGATCGGGCTGGCGACGCTGGTCGTGAACGCCTTCTTCGTGGGCAGCGAGTTCGCGCTGATCTCGGTGCGCCGCAGCCAGATCGAGCCGCATGCCGAAGAGGGCGATCGGCGGGCACGCAGCGTTCTGTGGGGTCTGGAGCACGTGTCCGCGCTGCTGGCGGCCGCGCAGCTGGGCATCACCCTGTGCACGCTGGTCCTCGGCATCGTGGCCGAGCCCGCGATCGCGCACCTGCTGGAACCGGCGTTCCACGCGATGGGCGTCTCGCAGAGCGCGGGCCACGCGATCTCGTTCGTGATCGCGCTCGCCCTGGCGACCTATCTGCACATGCTGCTCGGCGAAATGGTGCCGAAGAACATCGCGCTCGCGGAACCGGTGCGCACCGCGCTGCTGCTCGGACCGCCGCTGGTGGCGCTCTCCCGGGCGCTGC
Organism: Streptomyces sp. NPDC111656; assembly: GCF_055656965.1. NCBI lineage: Bacteria > Bacillati > Actinomycetota > Actinomycetes > Kitasatosporales > Streptomycetaceae > Streptomyces > Streptomyces sp. NPDC111656. The sequence continues at coordinate 135,048 of NZ_JBVKCA010000001.1, read as the reverse complement.
GTCCGGTGATCTTCACGGTCAACGCCTTCGCGAACGGCCTGCTGAAGCTGTTGCGGGTCGAGACGAAGGACGAGGTCGTCGCCACCTTCTCCGACGACGAGCTGGCCAGGCTGGTCAAGGACTCCGGCGCGGCGGGGCTCATCGACGACCGCGCTCTGGAGCGGTTGCACGACGCGCTGGAGCTCGGCCGCCGGCCCGTACGGGACGTCGTGCTGCCACTGGAACGTGTCGTCTACGCGCGCGTGGGCGTCACCCCGGAGGAGCTGGAGCGGCTCTCCGCCGAGTCCGGCTTCTCGCGCTTCCCGGTCGTGGACGAGGGGCGCCGCATCGTGGGCTATCTGCACGTCAAGGACGCGCTGGACGCGATGCCGCGCGAGCTGCCGTTCCGGGTCGAGGACATGCGGCCCATCGCGCGGGTGCGGGAGAGCACCCCGCTGGACGACGTGCTCACGGCGATGCGCCGCAGTCGTACGCATCTCGCGGCCGTCATGGGCAGCGACGGACGGATGACGGGGCTGGTGACGATGGAGGACGTGCTGAGGGAGCTGTTCGGACAGACGGTGTGAGCGCGGCCGGTCCTGGCCCGGAGGAGGCCCGACCGACCGACGAGTATGCGCGCGGGTTAGCATCTTGTCCGCCATGCAGACGAATGCCACCTACACCAGTCTTGTCGCGGTCGGCGACTCCTTCACCGAGGGCATGTCGGACCGGCTGCCCGACGGCTCCTACCGCGGCTGGGCCGACCTCCTCGCCGGCCGGATGGCCACGCGGACGCCCGGCTTCCGGTACGCCAACCTCGCGGTGCGCGGCAAGCTGATCGGACAGATCGTCGAGGAACAGGTGGACGTGGCGGTCGCGATGCGGCCCGACGTGATCACCCTCGTCGGCGGACTCAACGACACCCTGCGCCCCAAGGTCGACATGGGACGCGTCCGCGCTCTCCTGGAGGAGGCCGTGGAGCGGCTCGCCCCCGCCTGCGAGCGGCTCGTCCTGATGCGCAGCCCGGGCCGCAACGGTCCGGTGCTCGAACGGTTCCGGCCGCGTATGGAGGAGCTCTTCTCCGTCGTCGACGAGCTCGCGGATCGACACGGCGCGCTGGTGGTCGATCTGTATGGGGCGCCCTCACTCGCCGACCCTCGGATGTGGGACGTGGACCGGCTGCATCTGACGGCCGAGGGGCACCGCCGGGTCGCGGAGGCCGTCTGGCAGACACTCGGGTACGAACCCGAGGACAAGGAGTGGCGTACGGCGATGCCGCCGACGGCGCCGCCCGGCTGGGTCGCCCGTCGCGCCGCCGACGCCAGCTTCGCCAGGCAGCACCTGCTGCCGTGGATAGGACGACGGCTGACGGGACGCTCATCGGGGGACGGCCGGGCAGGCGCCCACTTCAGCGCTGAGCTGGGCAAAGCCTTCTGGGTCACCCCTGCGGATCACGCGAACCCCGGCCCTGTGACGGACTGGGGACGGGTGGGTCCCTGACCCGGAGCGCCGCCCGCCTGCCATGCACCGAATAAACGCGGGGCGCCGCCTCCCTCCCCGCCATCACCCGCTGTTGTTGCGGGACCTTCGGCCTGCGGGGAGGGTCGGAACGGGTTTTGGCGGAGCTCGGTGATCTCGCTACCGGTTCAGTGACTCGGGCTGTTCGGGCTGTTCAGCGGCCCTACGTTCCGGCTCATGCCAGTTGATTTCCTGTCCGATGACCAGGCCGTTTCCCGTTACGGCCGGTTCGCCTCCGAGCCCAGTCCTGGCGAGCTGGAGCAGTTCTTCCGCCTCGACTCACGTGCTCGGGAGCCCGCGTCGGCCAAGCGCCGGGACGCGACGAGGTTGGGCTGAGCGGTGCAGTGGGGGACGGTGCGGATGCTCGGCACGTTCCTGCTGGACGACCCGGCCGCGGTGCCGGCGTCGGTGGTGGCGTTCGTCGCCGAGCAGCTCGGGGTCGCCCCGGAAGCGTTGGCGGAGGACCAGCTCGGCGCGCTCGGCCTGGCGCTGAACGCCGTAGTGCTGTGGAACGACCTCTACCTGGACCGCGCCGCCAAGCAGCTCGCGGCCGACGGCTTCCCCGTGACCGACGACCTGCTCGCACGCCTGAGGCCGCTCCGGTTCGACCACACCATCCTGGCCGCTACGCGTTCTTCCGCCCCCCGCGCAGGCGGGGTACCGCCCGCTGCGCGGGCCGTCGGCGGACGGGAAGGCGTAGCGCCCGCCCGCCGCACGCGCTCACGCCCTGCCATCGGCGCTCGGCGGCAGGGCTGCTCCATCCCAAGCTCAGGCCATCTGGCGCCCTCCCGCGCTCACGGGTATCCGAGCAAGCCCCTCGCACACCCGTCTGTGTGCGTTCCGCTGTCCGACGCCGTCAGGCCTGGAGGATTTCATCGCGGAAAAGGGCCCGCTTGAGCAAACCCTGCAGGGCGTCCTGCTCGTCCTGCGTCAGGCCGGCGAACAGGGGTTCCTCGGTCAGGACCTTCAGCAGCCGTTCCCGCAGCTCGGCGCCCTCCGGGGTCAGGACAAGCTGCTTGGCCCGGCGGTCGGTGGGGTGGGGACGGCGCTCTATCAGCCGCAGGGTCTCCAGCTTGTCGATCACAACGGTGGCATTGGACGGTTCGCAGCTCATCCGCCCGGCAAGCTCGCGCATGGTCATCGGACCGGTCATCTCGCGCAGGGCCGAGGCCTGCGCGACGGTCAGACCGAGCCCGGCCACCCATTCACGCATGCGCGCATTGCTCTGCATGTCCAGGTCGTGCACCAGCTTGCCCAGCTCCCACTGTGCTTCCGCCTGCTCCTCCGTCATCGCCATGGCTCCAGATTAGCAAACTCCTTCAAGCCATGATAGATATGACTTGAAGCATTAAAGTCATATGCATTGGAGGAGCCTCATGAACCTCAACCTCACGGGCAAGACCGCCGTCGTCACCGGCGCCAGCCGGGGCATCGGACTGGCCACCGTCCGGACCCTGATCGGCGAAGGTGTCCAGGTCGTGGGCGCCGCGCGCACCGTCACGCCCGAGCTGAAGGAAACCGGCGCGCACGCGGTCGCGGCGGACCTGAGTACCGCGGAAGGCGTCGCCGCCCTCATCGACGGCGCGCTGGCCGAGCTGAGCGGCATCGACCTGCTGGTGAACAACGTGGGCGGCGGGGACGAGGCTGCCCTCGGCTTCCTCGACGCCGACGACACCCAGTGGACCCGCATGTTCGACATCAACGTCCTGGCCACCGTCCGCGCCACGCGCGCGGCCCTGCCCAGCCTGATCGAGCGCCGCGGAGCGATTGTCAACATCTCCTCCACCGTCGCCCGGACACCTGCGGGTATCCCGGCCACCTACAGCTCGGCCAAGGCGGCGCTCACCACGCTCGGCAAGTCCCTGGCCGAGGAGTTCGGCCCCCGAGGCGTACGTGTGAACACCGTTTCTCCCGGCCTGGTCCGTACCAGCGTCTATGAGGACTCCGACGGCCCGATCGGCCAGATGGCGGCCGCAGCCGGCATCGGCCTTGCCGACTTCGTCGAGCAGATCGCGAAGGGCCAGAACATCACGACCGGCCGCATGAGCGAAGCCGAGGAGGTGGCGGCCCTGGTCGCGTTCCTGCTGTCGGATGTGGCCGCCAACATCACCGGCGCCGACTACGTCATCGACGGCGGCACCATCAAGACGGTCTGAACCAGCCATCAAGCCCGCCGCAGCGGCACGCAGCATCCAGCACTTCAACCCACAAACACGGAGGCCAGACCCATGGCTCACGTCGTCGTCGCGTCCGCCGAGCGCACCATTGACGCTCCCGCGAACGAGGTCTACCGGTACCTGGCAGACATGCAACTTCACTCTCGATTCCTGCCGCCCCCCTTCTACGACTTCCACGTCGAGGAGGGCGGCGTGGGCACGGGCAGCGTCGTCCAGTTCAAGATCGACTTTGCTGGGGGCGTCCGGGACCTCCGGATGCAGGTCACCGAGCCGGAGCCGGGCCGAACCCTGGTCCAGACCGACACCAACGGCTCCGGCCTCGTTACGACGTTCACCGTGACCCCGCAAGGCGAGCAGGCGCTGGTGAACATCACCTCCAGTTTTGATGGCGAGACCGGCGTCGCCGGCTTCGTCGAGCGGATCATCGCGCCGCGCAGGTTGCACCGCGTCTACGTCAAGGAACTCGCCCGCCTCGACGCCTATGCCCGCGAGCAGCGCGTCGGTGAGCAGCGGCACGTCGGCTGAAACGGGGCCCGCGGCGGCACGGCTTGCGGGACGGTCTGCACCAGTTCTCAGTTATCGAGGAACAGGAGTTCAACCATGAAAATGCTTACCTTCAAGGCCACGACCCACAAGGCGCAGCCTGCCCGTATCGGCGCGCCGATCAGCGCGGCGGCCATGGAGTCTGTGATCGACGAGCCAGGGCCGGTCGAGGTCAAGACGATCGACGCGGACTGGGAGGCCCCTATCACGGGACTGCTCAACATCAAGCACCCGAAGGCCGTTGCGGCGGGGATCACCGACCACAAGGAGCCCATCAAGATCTACGCCCACGTCGTGCGGCACCCCACGCAGGGTTTCTTCCTGGTGGACACGGGCGTTTCACGGCGGCTGGTGGAGGACCCCGTCGGCGTGGGGGTCGGAATGATGCTGAGAAAATACGGGGGCATCGAGAAGATGCACCCTCAGCAGAGCACCGCGGAGATCATCGAAACGGAGGGAGTTCCCCTGAACGGGGTCTTCATGACCCATCTCCACCTCGATCACGTCTCCGGACTCCCGGACGTTCCCAAGGACGTCCCCATCTACACGGGCGCCAATGAGGCGGAGGCGTCGCTCTTCCTGAACCTGTTCGCCCAGGGAACGAACAACCACCTCCTGGCCGGACGGCCGCCGCTGGAGGAACTCCAGTTCACCAAGGACCCGGCCGGAAGGCTCGAAGGTGTCAACGACGTGTTCGGCGACGGCTCGTTCTTCGCGATCCTCACCCCGGGGCACACCACCGGACACGTCTCCTACCTCGCCCGCACCGCGGCGGGTCCGGTGCTCATGACCGGAGACGTCAGCCACACGCGCTGGGGCTGGGACAACGGCGTCGAGCCCGGAACCTACATGCAGGAGCGCGAACCCAGCATCAAGAGCCTGCTCGCCCTGAAGGCGCTCAGCGAGCGCCACCCGAACATGATCGTGAGACTGGGTCATCAGGAGTAGGCAGCGCAGCCCAGGCGGCCGACAGCAGCCGAGGCCGAGCCCCCGATGAGCTGATCAGCAGGCCCGCCGCGGCGTCCCGGTCACCGATGTTCGCGGCGGTGACGCAGGCGACGAGGCGCAGACCGAGGATGTCGGTCACGATGTGCGATTGCGGCCCGGCACCTTGGCCAGGTTGTAGTCGTCGATCACCTGCGCGCTGGCCGGGATACCGGAGGACCTTCTACCAGACGACGACGCCCCGCTCCGCTCCGAAGCTCCTTGTCTTCGGAGGCTTCGGCTTGGTCGCGCTGCGGTCGGGGGACGGCCGGACAGGCGCCCAGTTCAGCGCTGAGCTGGGCAAAGCCTTCTGGGTCACCCCTGCGGATCACGCGAACCCCGGCCCTGTGACGGACTGGCGACGGGTGGGGTCCTGACCCGGAGCGCCGCCCGCCCTGCCATGCACCGATTGAAGGCGGGGCCTCACCCGCACGAGGGGTCCAGTACTCGTGAGGTCGCGTATTCAACTGTCGCCAATTCCTCGTAAGTCCAGCCTGCTGGTGACCGAGTGTGGTCGCTCGGCGGCGCGGGCCGCGGGTATGCCGCCAGGTGGTCTCGGCGGCCTGCAGCCAGGCGACCTCCCGGGCGGCGGCTCTCGCCGAGCGCAGGTGGGCGAGTGCGGCCGGGGCGATGCCGGCCGGCAGGCGCCAGGCGGTCGGGGTGGAGGCGACCGGGTCGAAGACCTCCGTCTGGTCCCGCAGGAGGGCCAGGTCCGCTATCGCCTCGCCGCCGTCGGCGAGCATCACTGCCAGATCGACCGCGATCCGGCCGGGATCGTGCCCGGTGCCACGCGGTCGCAGCCTGCGCAGCGCGTCCGTGAACGCGGTGGTCAGGGTGACATCGGCGAGATCGGCCAGCAGGCAGGATCCGGCGTGGCTGACGACCCCTTGGCCGTCGACGGAGACGACGCGCTTGGGACGCGACGGCTGCAGACCGAGCGACTGCGGTCGATTCAACAAGTCAGACACTCCCCATGCCGACGTAGACGACCTCGCCGAGGGTGCCGTCCTGTGCACCAGATCGAGGCGGTCACCGATCTCACCCTGGTTGAGGTGTCCATGCTGGCGCCTTTGGAGTCATCCAATTGACAAAAAAAATTTTCCATTGAAAGGATGGGGGACGTGACCATCACCTACGTCGACTCGCCGGACAGGGTGCGCGTCGCGCTGTCGCCGGTGCGCCGCGACCTGCTCAAGCGCCTGCGCACACCCAGCTCGGCCAGCCAGCTCGCCACCGAGCTGGAGGTGTCCAGACAGCGGCTGAACTACCACTTGAAGGCGTTGGAGAAGGCCGGGCTGGTCGAGCTGGTCGAGGAACGGCCGCGGCGCGGCTTCGTCGAGCGGATCCTGCGCACCCGGCCGGGCGCGCTCGTCGTGGACCCGACCGTGGTGACCGGGGAATTCACCAAGATCCACGATCAGTACGCGGCCGAGCACCTGGTCGGCGTGGCTGCCACCACCGTGCGGGACGTCGCGCGTATGCAGGCCGGGGCCGCGCGGGCGGACAAGCGCCTGCTCACCTTCACGCTGGAGACCGACGTGCGGTTCGCCCAACCAAGCGACGTGCACGCCTTCACCGATGAGCTGGCGGCCGCGGTGCGGCAGGTGGTCGAGCGCTACGACTGCGCCGACGGTCGCCCGTACCGGATGGTCGCCCTCGGACACCCCGCTCCCGCCGCGGCACAAGGAGAATCGGATGAGTGACGACACACGGCCGCGGATCGAGGTCACGATCGCGGCGCCCGTAGACGTGGTGTGGGACGCGTTGCGGGACAAGGACAAGATCCGCCACTGGCTCGGCTGGGACTACGACGGCCTGGACGGCGAGATCGACCTGATCTTCTTCACCGAGACCATGGAGGACGCCTCCACACGCACGTTGAGACTGCACGGCGGTGACGAATTCAGACTCGAACCGCACGGCGAGGGCACCCGGGTCACGCTCACCCGCGCCGCACGCGGTGACGACCCGGACTGGGACGCCTACTACGAGGACGTCACCGAAGGCTGGATCACCTTCATGCACCAGCTGCGATTTGCCGTCGAGCGCCAACCCGGCGCCGTCCGCCGCACACTCAGTTTCGTGGGCGGCAACGACAACGCGGTGCACCTCATCAACGCACTCGATCTCGCACACATCGCCGCGAGCACGCCGTTCCAGATGAATCTGCTCGGCGAGGACGTCAAAGGCGAGATGTGGTACCGCTCCGACCACCAACTCGGCATCACCGTCGACGCCTGGGGCAACGGTCTACTCATCGTGTCCAGCATGGACCCGACACCCAGCAAGCCGAAGAGCGCGGCCACGGCAATCCTGAGCACCTACCACCTCGACGACACCCACTTGGCCGACCTCGGCTCCCGCTGGCGGACCTGGTGGACTGAACGCTTCCCAGGTGGCGAATAACCCCCGTCAGCCCCGCACACACGAAGATCGACAGATCGACCGCTGCCACACCGGCGGCCCGCCGTGGCAGACCACACCGCTCGGCCAGCCGCATCACCGGGACCAGCCCGGCATGCGCGCGTCATCGAACGCAGCGGAGACCGCCGCTGACGTATGGGAGACTCGCATCTCGGAAGTGCCTTGCTGATGGTGCGTGCTGGAAGCCCGAAGAACTCCCGTCATCGCAGGCCACAAGGCACTTCTTCGTTTCCCCGAGCCTGGCCCACAAGGCACCAGTCGGTGGATCGAGGCTTGGTCGCGCTGCGGTCGGGTGACGGACTCCCGGCCAAGCGGCCGGAGCTGCTGCCCTACGAGGGGTCCGTGGGGTAGACACCGGTGGGTAGGCGGACGGCCGAAGGGAATCCCATGCCCACCACCGTGATCAACCTCAAGGGTCATATCCACGAGTTCGGCGCCCGGCTCGAACACGCTCCCGCGGACCTCGTGTACATCGGCCGCCGCTGGACCATGGGCCACTGGGACCTCCCGCAGCACCCGCTCTACAACCCCTTCGCCTACGACACCCCCACCAAGAAGCGCGACGGCACCCGCGCCGAGATCATGGAGAAGTACCGGGCGTATCTCCTCGAACGCCCCGACCTCCTCGATCAGGTGCCCGCCCTGCGTGGCAAGACGCTGGCCTGCTGGTGCGCACCCGAGCTGTGCCACGGCGACATCCTGGCGGAGCTGGCCGACGCCTCGTAGCGCGGCCGCCTCCCGCAACCGGCCTCCGGCTGAGCGGGGCGTCACCCCCACGGGTGTCCCCGGTGGCGTGGGCGCACCGGTGCCTGCTTGCTGGACCGAGAGGGGAACGGGGGCTTCGGGAAGAGAGCGAGCGCCGATGAAGCCGAGGGAACAACGGCTGCGGACGCCGCGCGCGGCCGGGCTGGCGGGGACGGTGTTCGCCCTCCTGATGGCGGCGGCGATCGTGCTGGTGCGGATCGCGATCCCGGCGGGGAACGCCGCCGACGCGACCGTTGCTCCGAACGAACGGTGGGCGGTGCGTACGGCTTTGGAGATCCTCCCGTTCGCGGGGATCTTCTTCCTGTGGTTCATGGGCGCGCTGCGCGCACGGGTCGGCGATGCCGAGGACAGATTCATCGCCACCGTCTTCATGGGCAGCGGACTGGTCTACGTGGCCACCATGTTCGCGGCCGGCGCCGCGGCGGGCAGTGTACTGAGCCAACCCTCCGGCTTCGGCCGCCACTTCTCCTACACGCTGATGACGACGTACGCGCTCCGCATGGCCGCCGTGTTCGTCTTCACGGCCTCGACCATCGGTCACCGTCTCGGCGTCCTCCCCCGTCCGCTCGCCGTCCTCGGCTATCTCGCGGGGCTTGTCCTGCTCGTCGCGGGATCCTCACTGCCCTGGTCGGAGCTGGTCTTCCCGGCCTGGGCACTGGCCGTCAGCCTGCACCTCCTCCGTACCGGCCTGCGCACCCCGGCAGGCGGCTGAGCACCCTCTCGCGCATGCTGTGGAGGAGGGGGACGAGAACGGGCCACGGAAAGGCTGATCCTCGGTGAGGCTTGTCGTCGATCTCAACCGCTGCCAGGGATACGCGCAGTGCGCGTTCCTGGCTCCCGATGTTTTCGCCATGCACGGGGACGAGTCCCTGCTCTACAACCCCGAGGTCGAGGAGGATCGGCGCGAGGACATGGCGCGAGCCGTGGCCGCGTGTCCCGTCCAGGCCATCGTGGTGGACGCGAACTCCCCCGGCGGGAACCCCGGAACCGACCGGGAGGCCGCCCGGTGAGCGCCGACGGATCGCTGGACCGGCTCAAGCGTGCGGGTCGCATCGTCGTCGTCGGCGCCTCGCTTGCGGGACTTCGGGCAGCGGAAACCTTGCGGGAGAAGGGGTTCGCCGGTTCTCTCACGATGATCGGGGACGAGCCCCACGAGCCGTACGACCGACCGCCGTTGTCCAAGCAGGTCCTGCTGGGCAGGGCGACGGCGGACCGCACCGGCCTCCCCCGGCACCGCGCCATCGACGCGCAGTGGCGCCTCGGGGTTCCGGCCACCGGCCTCGACATGGCGGCCCGGCGGGTACGGCTGGCCGACGGCGACGAGGTGGAGTACGACCGGCTGCTCATCGCCACCGGTGTCCGGGCCAGACCCTGGCCCCAGGAGGACGAGGCGGAGCTCGACGGGGTGTTCGTGCTGCGGACCCGCGACGACGCCGAAGCGCTGGAGCGCTCGCTCGCGCAGGGCCCCCGCCGTGTGCTCGTCATCGGCGCCGGGTTCACCGGCTCCGAGATCGCCTCCGCCTGCCGGGAACGCGGGATCGCGGTCACCGTGGCCGAGCGGGCAGGCGCGCCGCTGGTCGGAGCGCTCGGTGGAGTCGTCGGCCAGGTGGCCGCCGAGCTGCACCGCAAACACGGCGTCGACCTGCGCTGTGGCGTCATGGTGACCGGCCTGGAGGGCGACTCCGCGGGACACGTCCGCGCCGCGCATTTCTCCGACGGGAACACCGTCGAGGCCGACGTGGTGGTCGTCTCCCTCGGTGCCCAGCGCAACACCGAGTGGCTCGTCGGGTCCGGACTCGGCGCGGGTCCCCGCGGGATCGCCTGTGACGCCGGGTGCCGGGCCTTCGACATCCGAGGCATCGTCACCGACGACATCTACGTGGCCGGCGATGTCGCACGGTCCCCGCACCCGCTGTTCGGATACCAGTTCCTGTCTCTGGAGCACTGGGGCAACGCCGTCGCCCAGGCCGAGACCGCCGCGCACAACATGCTGAGCGACAGTGCGGACCGCCGCCCCCACATCTGGGTGCCCGCCTTCTGGTCCTCCCAGTTCGGCGTGAACATCAAGTCCGTCGGCGTGCCGTCGATGGGGACGGAGATCCTCATCGCCCACGGCTCCCGCAGCGAGCACCGGTTCACCGGCGTCTACGGGTACCAGGACCGCGTCATCGGCGCCGTCACCTTCGACCAGACGAAGTGGCTGCAGTTCTACCAGCAGCTCATCGAGACCACGGCGCCTTTCCCGCCGACCTCCCCCACCGTGGACCGCCGCCCCGAGGGGCAGCAGCCGATGCCCGCAGACTTCCCCGACCCGTCCGTGCCCACCCACGGCCCGACCGTCACCCTCAGCGGATACGCGCCGGACGACCGGCGGCTGACGTTCGCCCCCGCTCGGCACTGATCCGACGTTCCCTAGGACGCACTCATGACCGAAGCCATCCTGCGGCAGATCATCGACTACGCCCACCGTGCCAATCCGTATCCGCTGTACGAGGAGCTGCGCAAGACGCCGGTGTACCACGACGCGGACGGACCGTTCGTCCTCAGCAGGTACTACGACATCCAGAGCCTGCTCCACGATCCGCGCATCAGCTCCGACGCCCGCAACCTGAAGACGCCGGCGACCGCGAACCCGCTGGCCGCCGAAGCGGACGACGAGACGGCCCTTCCGCCGAGCTTCCTGCGGCTCGACCCGCCGGAGCACGACCGGCTGCGGCGCATGACGAACCGGCCGTTCGGGCCGCCGCACTCCCCGCGGCGTGTCCACGAGATGCACGGCGACCTGAAGGACATCGTCTCCGGGCTCATCGACGGCATCGACAACCCGGACCGGATCGATCTGGTCGACCAGTTCTCCTATCCCTTTCCCGTGACCGTGATCTGCCGGCTGCTGGGGGTGCCGCGCGAGGACGAGACGCGCTTCCACTCCTGGGCGGACACGATCGCCGCCAGCCTGGACCCCGTCCCGGGCGCCGACACGGACGAGCGCGCCAAGGTCTCCCACAACGCCCGCACCGAGCTGGGCATGTATCTGGCCGGTCTCATCGAGGAACGCCGCAAGAAGCCCGGTGACGACATGCTGTCCCAGCTGTCCACGGCGGGAGGGCCGGACGGTGTCATGACGACGATGGAGGTCCTGAGCACCGCGGCGCTCCTGCTGATCGCCGGCCACGAGACGACGGTCAACCTCATCACCAACGGCATGCTGACCCTGCTGCGCAACCCCGACGTGCTCGAGCGGCTGCGCAAGGACCCGAACCTGGCCGTCCCCGTCGTCGAGGAGCTGCTGCGGTTCGAGCCGCCGGTGCAGCTGCTGCCGCAGCGCACCACCCTCACCGACATCGAGGTCCGCGGGGTCACCATCCCCAAGGGCGCGTCGCTGTGGCTGGTGCTGGCGGCGGGGAACCGCGACCCCGACCGCTTCGAGGATCCGGACCGCTTCGACCCGGACCGCGGGGACATCCAGCACCTCGGCTTCGGCAGCGGCATCCACAGCTGCTTCGGCGCCCCGCTCGCCCGCATGGAGGCACAGCTCGCGCTGAGCGAGCTGGCCCGCAGACTGGAGAACCCCCGGCTGCTGGAGGACCCGCCGCCCTACCGGCAGAACGCGGTCCTGCGCGGCCCGCGCCATCTGCCGATCGCCTGCGACGGCATCCGCCCCTAGGCCCTGTCCCCGCCCGGGCAGGGCCACCGCCGCTGACCTGGGCTCCGGAGCGTGCGGACGTTCCGGAGCCCGTCCGGACGGCGGGTAAACTCCGTCCACGTGACTGCCGCGCCTGCAAAGCCCCGTATCCCCAACGTCCTCGCCGGACGCTACGCCTCCGCCGAGCTCGCCACGCTCTGGTCCCCCGAGCAGAAGGTGAAGTTGGAGCGTCAGCTCTGGCTCGCCGTGCTGCGGGCGCAGAAGGACCTTGGGATCACGGTCCCGGACGCCGCGATCACCGACTACGAGCGGGTCCTCGACCAGGTCGACCTGGCCTCCATCGCCGAGCGCGAGAAGGTCACGCGGCACGACGTGAAGGCGCGGATCGAGGAGTTCAACGACCTCGCCGGGCATGAGCACGTACACAAGGGCATGACGTCCCGGGACCTCACCGAGAACGTCGAGCAGTTGCAGATCCGGCTCTCGCTGGAGCTGATGCGCGACCGCACGGTGGCCGTCCTGGCGCGGCTCGGCAAGCTGGCGGGCGAGTACGCCGAACTGGTCATGGCCGGCCGCTCGCACAACGTGGCCGCCCAGGCCACCACCCTCGGCAAGCGCTTCGCGACCGCGGCCGACGAGCTGCTCGTCGCGTACGGCCGCGTCGAGGAGCTGCTCGGCCGCTACCCGCTGCGCGGCATCAAGGGCCCGGTCGGCACCGCGCAGGACATGCTCGACCTGCTGGGCGGGGACGCGGCGAAGCTCGCCGAGCTGGAGCAGCGGATCGCCGGGCACCTCGGCTTCTCGCAGGCCTTCACCTCCGTCGGCCAGGTCTACCCGCGCTCGCTGGACTACGAGGTCGTGACCGCGTTGGTGCAGCTGGCGGCCGCGCCGTCCTCGACGGCCAAGACGATCCGGCTGATGGCCGGGCACGAGCTGGTGACCGAGGGCTTCAAGCCGGGCCAGGTCGGCTCCTCGGCGATGCCGCACAAGATGAACACCCGCTCCTGCGAGCGTGTCAACGGCCTCATGGTCATCCTGCGCGGCTACGCCTCGATGACCGGCGAGCTGGCGGGCGACCAGTGGAACGAGGGCGACGTGTCCTGCTCGGTGGTCCGCCGGGTCGCGCTGCCCGACGCGTTCTTCGCGCTGGACGGTCTGCTGGAGACCTTCCTCACCGTCCTCGACGAGTTCGGCGCCTTCCCCGCCGTCGTCGCGCGCGAGCTGGACCGCTACCTGCCCTTCCTCGCGACGACCAAGGTCCTGATGGGCGCGGTGCGCGCGGGCGTCGGCCGTGAGGTCGCGCACGAGGCGATCAAGGAGAACGCCGTCGCCTCCGCGCTCGCCATGCGCGAACAGGGCGCCGAGCGCAACGAACTCCTCGACAAGCTCGCCGCCGACGAGCGCATTCCGCTGGACCGCGCGCAGCTGGACGAGCTGATGGCCGACAAGCTGTCGTTCACCGGTGCCGCTGCCGACCAGGTCGCCGCCGTCGTCGGCCGCATCGAGGAGATCGTGAAGCAGCACCCGGAGGCCGCGGGCTACACGCCGGGGGCGATCCTCTGACGCGGCTCACTCCCGCGGACCTCGAGGCCGCCCGCGACCGGCTGGTGCCGGATGTCGTCGGGGACGGCCTCAAGGTGCTTTTCTGCGGCATCAATCCGGGATTGACGACCGCCGCCACGGGCCACCACTTCGCCCGTCCCGGCAACCGCTTCTGGCCCGTGCTGCATCTGTCGGGGTTCACGCCCCGGCTGATGAAGCCGTCGGAGCAGGGCGAGTTGCCGTCGTACGGGCTCGGCATCACGAACGTGGTGGCGCGCGCGACCGCCCGGGCCGACGAGCTGTCCGCGCAGGAGTACCGCGAGGGCGGACGGCTGCTGAGCGCGAAGGTGGAGCGACTGCGGCCGGGGTGGCTGGCGGTGGTGGGGGTGACCGCCTACAGGGCGGCCTTCGAAGACCGGAAGGCCGTGATCGGCCCGCAGGAGCGGACGATCGGGGACACCCGGGTCTGGGTGCTGCCCAACCCGAGTGGGCTCAACGCGCACTGGACGGCGACGACGATGGCCGAGGAGTTCGGACGGCTGCGGGTGGCTGCCGCCGAGGGGTAGCGGATCAGATCACGGCGGGTCGATCTCGGTGACCAGGGCGAGCAGGCTGAACTCCTGGTCGACGCCCAGCCGGGAGATGCCGAGGGCGACCCAGCGGCCGTGACCGCGCGCCTGCCAGACGTACACGTTCCGCATGTGCGCACCGAGGGAGGCCCACGGCTCCGGTATGTGCTCGTCGCCCTGCTGAGCGCGCAGGAAGACACCGTCCAGGCTCATGTGCTCCTGTTCCCCCCACCGGTCGCCGAGCCGCTGCGCAAGGCCCTCCCGCCACGCCTCGATCTGCTCCTCCCGCTCCCCGTCGTCGCCCTCCCCGGAGCCGGCGCTCCGCTCTAACTCGACGAGGTGGAAACCGGGTCCCCCGGGAATGCCGAACAACCCGCCATGCTCCACGGGGAAGTCCTGGGAGCACAGCCGGTCGATCGTGGCCAGATGCCGTGCGATGGTCATGAGATCCAGTAAAGCCGCTGCCACTGACAATTGGCGTGCCGTCAGGCGTCCCTGCTCCGTACGCTCCACGCGCCCGCCGCAAGGGCCGCCGCCGTCCAGGCTGCGGTCACCATGAGCCCGGTCCAGGGGCCGAGGGCGCCGTCCCACGTCTCGTGCAGCACCACTTGGCCCGCCCGGTCGGGCAGGAAGTCGGCCACGCCGCCCGACACTCCGCCGATCACGAAGGAGACGATCAGGAGGAACGGCACCAGGATGCCCAACGTGGCGACCGCGCTGCGCAGTACGGCCGTGAGCCCGGCGGCGAACAGGGCCATCAGCGCCAGGTAGAGGCCGCAGCCCACGGCCCCGCGTACCCCTTCGCCCCACGTCAGGCCGCCGGCCCTGGATCCGAGGACCGCCTTGCCCACGAGCAGGCTCACGAGCCCTGTCACCAGGCCGACGGCCAGCGCGGGAACCCCGATCGCCACCGCTTTGGCCGCGAACCACCGTCCCCGCCGGGGCACCGCGGCCAGCGACACCCGCAGCGCGCCGCCCCGGAACTCGGCCGCGACGGCCTGCGCGCCGAACGTGATCGCCGCGATCTGCCCGAAGCTCACGCCGAAGAACACCGAGAACAGCGGGTCGAAGTCCTGGCCCCCGGAGTCGTCGAGACCGGCGAGCGCGGAGAACGCCGCCGTCGCCAGGAGCACCGCGAGCAGTCCCGCGACGAGGGACCGCAGCGTACGGATTTTGATCCACTCCGCGTGGAGTACGGGTGCGAAGGTCATGATCGGGCCTCCTGGGGCCGGGTGGGCGACTGTACGGCGGTGAACTCGGCCTCGGCGGCCGTCAGGTCGAGGTACGCCTGCTCCAACGTGCCCTCCTCCGCCGCGAGTTCGAGGACCGGCAGGCCCGCGCCGGAGGCGAGGAGCCCGATGTCCTCCACACGTGCGTGCGGGACGGTCCACCGTCCGTCGGCATCCTCGACGGCCTCGTGACCGTGGCGTGCGAGCAGCTCGCCGAGGGCGGCGCCGTCCGTGCTGCGCACCCGTACCCGGGGCCGCACGCGCGCGTGGATGAACTCCCGCAGGGATGTGTCGGCGAGGAGCCTGCCCCGGCCGAGGACGACGAGGTGGTCGGCGAAGGACGCGGTCTCGTTCATGAGATGGCTGGAGACGAGCACCGTGCGGCCTTCACGGGCCAGTCGGCGCAGCACCTCGCGGATCCAGATGATCCCTTCGGGGTCGAGCCCGTTCGACGGTTCGTCGAGCAGCACCACGGGCGGGTCACCGAGGAGCGCGGCCGCGATACCCAGGCGCTGTCGCATGCCCAGGGAGTACGTCTTCACCCTGCGTCGCGCCACGGACGCGAGCCCCGACTCCTCCAGCACGGCGTCCACCCGGCGTTCGGAGATGCGGTTGCTCGCGGCGAGCGCGCGCAGATGGTCGCGCGCGGTGCGCGAGCCGTGTGCGGCCCCTGCGTCGAGCAGTGCTCCGACCCGGCGCAGCGGCTCGTCGCACGAGGCGTAGGGCCGGCCGCCGACGGTGGCGGTGCCGCACGTGGGCCGGTCCAGGCCCAGGACGAGCCGCATGGTGGTGGACTTTCCGGCGCCGTTGGGTCCGAGGAAGCCGGTGACGCGGCCGGGAAGCACGCTGAAGGTGAGGTCGTCCACGGCGCGCCGACTGCCGTACTCCTTGGTCAGGTTCTGGACGTCGATGCTGGTCATGGCCCCAGCCTGGCGGCCTTTGTACGGTCGGTACTCCCCCGCCGGTGGAGATCGTCTCCCCCGCTCGGGGGAAGCCGGCCCCCGGGGCCGGCTGGGACGATGGCGCGATGGCCCGCTTTCTGCGCCCGCTGTTCCTGGGGACCACCTACACGCGCCTGCTGCATCTGTGGGTGCCGACGCTGTTCGTCAGCGTGTGGCTGTTCATCGACATGTCGAGACCCTGGGTCCCCGCGGTGCTGTTGATCCCGCTGGGGCTGGTCCCGGCCGTGCGGCGGGGCGAAGGCGTGCAGGCGCGGTACATGCTGGCGCCGGACGAGCCGCGGGAGGGCGACCGGGACGCGGCGATCTCGGTCGCGCCGTCGGCGACCTGGCGGGACCGGCTGCGGACCGTGCTGTGGCTCGAAGTACGGATGGGCCTCGGGGCGGTGACGACGGTGGTCACCGTCTGGATGCCGGTGACCGCCGTCGAACTGGCCGGGGCCGCCTGCGGTCGCCCCGCCGACATCACACTGCTGCCCCTGTCGCCCCCGCCGTGGGCCTGTGCCCTGCTCGTACCCGTGCCGCTGCTCGCGCTGTACGGCGCGGTCGTCGGCCTCGGCGAGCTGGTCACAGTCATCGCCCGCCGGCTGCTGGGCCCCTCACCCGCCGAGCGCCTCGCCGCCCTTGAGGAACGCACCGAACAGCTCCTGGAACGCACGCGCATCGCCCGTGAACTGCACGACTCGATCGGGCACGCGCTGACCGTGGCGGTGGTGCAGGCGGGCGCGGCACGGGCGGCCGGCGACCCCGCGTTCACCGACCGGGCGCTGCTCGCCATCGAGGACACCGGCCGGGCCGCCCTGGAGGACCTGGAGCGCGTGCTCGGTGTGCTGCGCGAGGCGGGGCGCCCCGCGAGCGGCCGACCCACGCTGAGCGACGCCGACCGGCTCCTGGAGTCGGCGCGCGGCTCGGGTGCGAAAGTGGACGCCGAGGTGACGGGTGCGCTCGAGACCGTGCCGGGACCGGTCTCCCGCGAGGGCTATCGCATCCTCCAGGAGTCCCTGACCAACGTGCTGCGGCACGCGGGGAGCGTGCCGGTGCGGGTCCGTATCGCGGTCGACGACGGCATGCTGGGCCTGGAGGTCCGCAATCCGCTGACCGCCGGGATATCGGGGCCGGGCCGCGGCAGTGGCCTGCGGGGCATACGGGAGCGGGCGGCGCTGCTCGGCGGGCGGGCGCGGACCGGGCCGGACGGGGGCGACTGGCAGGTACGGGTCGAGCTGCCGTTGCGCTGATCTACGCTGGCCGCATGCCGGTCACCGTTCTCCTCGTCGACGACGAACCGCTCGTCCGCGCGGGTCTGCGGGCCGTCCTGGAGGCGCAGCCCGACATCGAGGTCGTCGGAGAGGCGGCCGACGGCGCCGCGGTGATCCCGCTCGTGCGGCGGCTGCGGCCGGACGTCGTCGCCATGGACGTCCGCATGCCGCTCATGGACGGCATCGAGGCCACGCGCGCGGTCCTGCGGACCGTGAGCGATCCCCCGAAGATCCTCGTCGTGACCACGTTCGAGAACGACGAGTACGTCTACGAGGCGCTGCGCGCGGGTGCCGACGGATTTCTGCTGAAGCGGGCCAGGCCCGCCGAGATCGTGCACGCCGTGCGGCTCGTCGCGGAGGGCGAGTCGCTGCTGTTCCCGGCGTCCGTACGGCAGTTGGCGGCCGAGTACGGGGACGGCGGCGGGAATCCGGCGGCGCGGTCGGCCATGGAGCGGGCCGCGCTGACCGAGCGGGAGGCGGAGGTGCTGCGGCTGATGGCCCGGGGGCTGTCGAACGCGGAGATCGCCGGGCGGCTGATCGTCGGGACCGAGACGGTCAAGTCGCACGTCAGCGCCGTACTGGCGAAGCTGGGTGCCCGGGACCGTACGCAGGCGGTCATCGCGGCGTACGAGTCGGGGTTCGTGGCCCCTGGCTGAAACGGCGGTCCCCCGGTGGCCGAAGCGACCGGTCGGTAGCAAAGGAGGTCCCCGGCTCTCGCCGGGGCGCGCCGTGCCGAGTACGATCCGGCCAACACGCGCACGAGCTGGGAGGACGGACGTTGGGGCGGTTGACCGGCGGGGACCCCTCTCTGCTGCGAAGGATCAATTCCGCGGTGGTGCTGCACGCGTTGCGTGCCACGGACTGCGCGACGCTGACCGAGATCACCCGGGTGACCGGATTGTCCCGGCCCACGGTCGAAGGTGTCGTGGAAGGGCTGATCGAAGCCGGGCTCGTGGTCGAGAAGGCGGCCGAGGAGGGCGCGGCACGGCGTCAGGGCCGTCCCGCGCGGAGGTTTCGGTTCCGGGCCGAGGCGGGCCATCTGCTGGGCCTGGAGATCGGTCCCCATCGCGTCGCCGGGCTCCTCGCCGATCTGGACGGCCGGGTACTGGGAGCCATGTCCAAGGAGGTGGACGAGACCGCGTCGGCGGACGAGCGGCTGGAGAGGCTGCGCACGGCGGTCGCCGATCTGCTGCGCCGCGCGGGTGTCGCGCGCAACTCCCTGCGTGCGGTCGGCGTGGGCAGCCCGGGGATCGTCGAGGCGGACGGCACCGTACGCCTGGGCACGGCGCTGCCGGAGTGGACGGGGCTACGCCTGGGCGACCGGCTGAACCGTTCCTTCAAATGCCCGGTGCTCGTCGAGAACGACGCCAACGCGGCGGCGGTCGCCGAGCATTGGAAGGGCTCGGCGACGGAGTCGGACGATGTGGTGTTCGTGCTGGCCGGGCTGAGCCCGGGGGCCGGTTCGCTGATCGGCGGGCGGCTGCACCGGGGGTACGGGGGCGCCGCCGGGGAGATCGGGGCACTCCATCTGCTCGGCCGCGGAGCCACTCCCGAGACGCTGCTGTCGACCACGGACGAGCCCCTGCACCCGCTCGACGAGCAGGCCGTCGCCGAGGTGTTCGCGCTGGCCAAGGGCGGTGACCAGCGGGCTCGCGCGGCGGTCGACCGCTTCATCCAGCGCCTCGTGCACGACGTGGCGGCCCTCGTCCTGGCCCTCGACCCGGAACTGGTCGTCGTCGGCGGCTGGGCGGCGGGTCTGGACGGCGTACTGGAACCGCTGCGGCGCGAGCTGGCGCGCTACTGTCTGCGCCCGCCCAAGGTGGCGCTCTCCCTGCTGGGCGAGGCGGCCGTCGCGACGGGCGCCCTGCGGCTGGCCCTCGATCATGTGGAGGAGCAGCTGTTCGCGGTGGAGGGGACCGTGACCGCACGCCGCTGACCGGCGGTCTCACGGACGCGGGAAACCGGCCACCGGCCTCACGGGCACGAAAAAAGCCGTCACACCCCGGAGTGTTCCGGGGCGTGACGGCTCAGACCTGGGGGCCTGTCGTGTGGATCAGGCCTGGGCCGCGGCTCAGGAAGCCCGGCGCTCGGGGTCGTGGTGGATCTCCACGCCGCCGGAGTCGCCGAAGGTCAGTCGGCAGGTGTCGGCGCGGTACGTGGCCACGGAGACCGCGGCGGTGCGCCCCTCGGCGAAGTAACGGGTCGTGACGACGAGGACGGGCGCCCCGGGCAGCCGGTCCAGCTCCTTGGCGTCGTCCGCGCGGGCCGAGCCGAGCTCCACGGCGCGGTCCTGGCCCTCCAGGTCGAGGTGCTGCAGTTCGCGCAGCACGGCACGGGCGAGGGTCGCCCCCGACGGGGCGTCGATCGCGGAGAGGCCGGGCACCGAGGACGCCGGGATGTAGAGCAGCTCGGCGGCGACCGGCTGGCCGTGCGTCACCCGGGAGCGGCGGATCGTGTGCACCTGGTCGTCGGGGGCCGTCTCCAGGACCTCGGCCACCGCGGCGGGCGGGACCGCCACCGCGCAGTCCACGGGCCGCCAGGCGTCGCCGACCGCGCCCGGCCACACATGCTGCTCGGTTCCGACGGCCACGCCCACGCGCGGCGGGGCGACGGTCGTGCCCACCCCGCGACGGCGCTGCAGTCGCCCTTCGAGCTCCAGCTGCTCCAGCGCCTGGCGCAACGTGGCGCGGGCGACGCCGAACCTGGCCGCGAGATCGCGTTCGTTGGGCAGAACCTCGCCCACGGAGAACTCGGAGTCCAATGCCTCGGTGAGCACCGTCTTGAGATGCCAGTACTTCGGCTCCGGCACCGTTTCCAGCTGCGTGGTCCCCACCCTGTCCTCCGCAATCGCCGTGGCCCGGCGGCGTTTTAGCGCCCTTGTTTATTAAAGGTTCTTGCACTATCCCTGCGACCATAGGGCCGCCCCCACCCTTGGTCAAGACCAATCCTCGATCCCTTACGCATTGCGGAGGCGCCTTGCCGCGCAGCGTTCACAGGGCGTTCGCGCGCGGTGATGTTCGTGACACAACGTCGCAAGCCCCCGTCCAGAAGACGGGGGCTTGCGAGGGGCATGAGGGGACCGCAGTGGCTACTGATTGCCCAGGGACACCAGCTTCTCGGGGTTGCGCACGATGTAGACGCACTGGATCCGGCCGTCCACGACATCCAGCTGGACGATGCTGTCGGGCTTGTCGCCGGAGAGGACGAGGAGCGCGGCGCCTCCGTTGAGCTCCAGGAAGCGGTACGACAGGTCGGAAACACCCTGCTGGGCGACGGCGTGGAGGAAACGGCCCACCTTGTCGGCGGTCTCAATGACCCGCAGCGGCGCCTTGGACAGTCCGCCGCTGTCGCCGATCAGGCGGACGTCCGGGGCCAGCAGGGACATGAGCCCCTCCAGGCCCCCTCCGGCCGCCGCCGCGAGGAACCGCTCGGTCAGGTCGCGGCGTTCGGCCGGGTCGACCTCGTAGCGCGGGCGGCGCTCCTCGACGTGCTTGCGCGCCCGTCCGGCGAGTTGGCGCACGGCGGGCTCGCCCCGGTCGAGGACGGCGGCGATGTCCGTGTACGGGTAGCCGAACGCCTCTCTGAGGACGAACACCGCGCGTTCCAGGGGCGACAGGGACTCCAGGACGACGAGGACGGCGAGCGAGACGGAGTCGGCGAGCACGGCCCGCTCGGCGGTGTCGGGGGCGGTGTCCCCGAAGTCGGTGACGTACGGCTCGGGAAGCCACGGTCCCACGTACGCCTCGTTGCGCGACTGCACCTGGCGCAGCCGGTCGACGGCGAGCCGGGTGGCGATGCGCACCAGGTAGGCGCGTGGTTCGCGCACCTCGGTGCGGTCGGCGCCGGACCAGCGCAGCCAGGCTTCCTGGACGATGTCCTCGGCGTCGGCCACCCGTCCCAGCATGCGGTAGGCGACGCCCATCAGTACGGGGCGGTGCTCTTCGAAGACCTCGGTCGCGGTGTCGATGGTCACGGCCCCATCCCATCCCGGCCCATCCCGCCGTGTCCAGGCGGCGCCGGTGAACGCGTCGGTCTCGTGGCGACCGGGGGCTACCCGTCGGTAGCAGTTGCTGACAAGCTGTCTACGAAGACGGTTCGTCAACGTGCCACCAGACGAGGAGCAGCATCATGTCCGCCACGGTCTCCTTCAGCCTTCCCTCCGCGCACGGTCCGCGGACCGTGACCATGTCCTACGCGCGCGTGGGCACCGGAGAACCGCTGCTCCTGCTGCACGGCATCGGCCACCACCGGCAGGCCTGGGACCCGGTCGTGCACATACTGGCCGCCGAACGCGAGGTGATAGCCGTCGACCTGCCCGGGTTCGGCGAGTCCCCGGCGCTGCCCGACGGGCTCACGCACGACCTCGGGACGGTGGTGCCCACCCTCGGCGGGCTGTGCGAGGCGCTGGAGATCGAGCGTCCGCACGTGGCGGGCAACTCCCTGGGCGGCCTGCTGGCCCTGGAGTTGGGCCGCGAGAAGCTCGTACGGTCCGTCACCGCGATCTCGCCCGCCGGGTTCTGGTCGCCGGTCGAGCGGCGTT
The DNA here is from genome assembly GCF_055656965.1 of Streptomyces sp. NPDC111656. Classification (NCBI taxonomy): domain Bacteria; kingdom Bacillati; phylum Actinomycetota; class Actinomycetes; order Kitasatosporales; family Streptomycetaceae; genus Streptomyces; species Streptomyces sp. NPDC111656. The sequence goes on along the minus strand of NZ_JBVKCA010000001.1, from coordinate 112,920 downwards.
ACGCCTTCGGTGTGCTGCTGGCGATGCGGCAGGGCGCGCGGCGCCTGCCGCTCCCGGTGATCGAGCGGCTCTCCCGCTCGGCGGCCGGACGGGCCGCCCTGACCAGCACCATCTACGCCCGACCCGGCCGCCGTTCACCCGAGGCCGTGGTCGCCGAGACCCTCGCGCTGGCCCATGCCGAGGGCTTCGCCGACACCCTCCGGGCCGGCACCACCGTCCAGTTCACGGACGACATCCCGGGGCTGCCCGTCACCGTGGCCTGGGGCACCCGGGACCGGCTGCTGGTGCGCCGCCAGGGGATCCGGGCCAAGCACATCATTCCCCGGGCCCGGCTGGTGCGGCTGCCGGGCTGCGGTCACGTCCCGATGAACGACGATCCGGCGCTCGTCGCCCGTGTGATCCTCGACGGCAGCCGCTGACCGACGCCGGGTGAGGCGCCACGCGCCGGAGCCCAGGACGACGCCCGCGCCGACCAGGGCGCTGCCCGCGGCCTGCGCGGCGCCGTACGCGCCGGCGCCGACCAGCGGCGCCGTGCAGGCCGCGGCGACGGGGATGAGCCCGGAGAAGAGCGTGGCGCGCTCCGCGCCGATGCGCTGCATGCCCATGTACCAGCACACGAAGCCGACGACCGTGACGACCGCCGCCTGCCACAACAGCGCGGCGGCCTCGGTGGTGTCCGGCGTCCGCAGCCATGCGCCGCCGGTGAGGCGCGCGGTGATGATCCCGGCCACCGCCGACTCGACCGCGGCGATCCCGCAGACGGTGGCCGACAGCAGCCGGGGCCCGAGCGGACGCAGCACCGGTACGGCGAGCACCGCGAAGCCCACCTCGCCCGCGAGCGCGCACACGGAGTACGCGATCCCCGTGCCGTCGGTGCGGCCCCAGCCCTGGACCGTGAAGGCGCCCAGCGCGACGAGCGACGCGCCGTACAGGACCGGACGTCGGGGCCGGCGACCCTCGAGAAGGGGGACGACAACGGCCACGACCACCGGGGCGCAGCCCACGAAAACGCCCGGAACGGCTGGTTCCGCGGTGCGTTCGGCGGCGATCACGGCGAGGTTGAAGCCGACCATGCCGACGGCCGCGAGCAGCGCGAGGCGCCCCCACCGGCGTACCGCGAGCCGCCGCAGCGGTGCCGTGCCACCCCGTCCGACCAGCGGCAGGAGCAGCACGCAGGCGAGACCGTAGCGAAGGAACTGACCGCCCGCGTACGGGTAGTGGCCCAGGACGCTGTTGGCGGTGAAGGAGCCTCCGACGAGGACGCAGGCGAGGGCGGCGAGCAGCGACCCGCGCAGGGTGGTGGTGTTCATGACGGTGACGCTACGAAGGGAGGCGGTCCGGTTTAAGGTCCACTTTCATGACGCCATCGGGGACCACATGACGCCGTCGGGGGCCGCCTGGGAGCTGCTTGTGCCGGCCGCTTCGGCACCGGCACGCGCGCGTGGGCGCGCTTTGCAGGCCGCGCTGCGCGAGGCGGTCCGCACGGGGCGGCTCGCGCCGGGCACCCGGCTGCCGTCCAGCCGCGAGCTCGCCGCCGACCTCGGGGTGTCGCGGGGGCTGGTCACGGAGGCGTACGAGCAGTTGACCGCGGAGGGGTATCTGCGCAGCGACCGGGGCGCGGGGACCTGGGTCGGCGGCGCCGCCCGGGCGGCCCACCCGCGCGCGCGTGACCTCGCACCGCGCCCCGCCGGGGCCCGCGCCGACTTCCTTCCCGGGACACCGGATCTGTCCCTGTTCCCGCGCGCCGCCTGGGCGGCCGCCCAGCGCGGGGTCCTCGCCGAACTGCCCCACCAGGCGCTCGGTTACCCGGATCCGCGCGGTCTGCCCCGGCTGCGCACCGCCCTCGCCGAACTGCTCGCACGGCGCCGCGGCGTGGTCGCGGACCCCGAGCGCGTCATCGTGGTCTCCGGGGTGGCGCAGGCGACGACCCTGCTCGGATTCGTGCTCCACGCGCGTGGGGCGCGCGCGATCGGCGTCGAGGACCCCGGAAGCCCGGAGCACGGCACTCTCTACGCCTCGGCCGGCCTCGACGCCGTACCGCTGCCGTTGGACGACGAAGGGCTGGCCACCGGGCCGCTGAAGGAGTCGGGCGTACGGGCGGTGGTGACCACGCCCGCCCACCAGTTCCCGTCGGGGATCGCCTACTCGGCGCGGCGCCGCACGGAACTCCTCGACTGGGCGCGCTCGGTGGACGGTCTGGTGGTCGAGGACGACTACGACGGGGACTTCCGCTACGACCGTGCTCCCGTGGGGGCACTACAAGGGCTCGATCCCGAGCGCGTCGCCTACACGGGGTCGGTCAGCAAGTCGCTCGCGCCCGGGCTGCGGCTCGGCTGGCTGCTCGTACCGGCGGCGCTCGCCGAGGAGGTGGTCGAGCGCAAGCGCACCATGGATCTGGGGAACCCCGTCGTGGACCAGGCACTCCTGGCCCGCTTCGTGGAACGGGGCGACTACGACCGACAGCTGCGCCGCTGCCAGCGCGCCTACCGGGAACGGCGCGACACCCTCGTATCCGCCCTGGACGAGCACTTTCCCGGTACCGAGGTGTCCGGGATCGCGGCGGGTCTGCATGTCATCGCCGCGCTGCCCGGGCGGTACGGGCCGCCGGAGTACTTCCTGGAGCGCACCGCGGCGGCGGGGGTGGCCGTGCGTCCGCTGACGGACTACGGGCGGGCGGTCGAGCGCGCCGACGTACGGCTGGTGCTCGGTTACGCCCACCAGTCCCCCGCGCGGATCCGCGACGGCGTACGCCTGATGGCACAGGCGCTGCGCGCCTGACCGCTGAGGGGGCGTCCGTCCGAGGGGGAAGCCGGAGCATCCGTGGGACGTGCGCGGTCGGAGGCGTACGTCGGTGCGCTTGCGTGCGGGGCCAGTTGTTCACTTGTGGTTTCCGTGTGCGCTGCGGCGCACCCGTAGTTGTGGCTAGGCACACCGGCCGACTCCGTCGACTCCGTCCCTGGAGGCGCATTCATGTCACACCGCCCGCAAAGCCCTCTCCCCCTCCCCGGTCGCCGCGGCGTCCTGCGCGGATCCCTCGCCGCTTCCGCGGCCCTGGCCCTGCCCACCGCACTCGGCTCGGCCCCGGCGTTCGCGCTGTCCGGGCGGCCCAGGGCGGGGTGGGGCGTCCAAGCCGGAGACGTGAGCGCGCACTCCGGCCTGGTGTGGGTCCGCTCGGACCGCCCCGCCCGGATGATCGTCGAGACGTCCGCGACCGAGTCGTTCCGCAACCCCCGCAGATGGCACGGTCCGCTGCTCGGCGCGGACTCCGACTTCACCGGTACGACACGGCTGCGCGGACTGCCCTCCGGCGAGCAGATCCACTACCGCGTGCTGCTGGCCGACCCCGACGACCCGCGCCGTACGGGCGAGCCGGTGGCCGGCACCTTCCGCACCGCGCCCGCGAAGCGGCGCCACGACGTCCGGTTCGTCTGGTCCGGTGACCTGGCCGGACAGGGCTGGGGCATCAACGAGTCCATCGGCGGTTACCGGATCTTCGACGCCATGGCGAAGGTGGACCCGGACTTCTTCCTGTGCAGCGGCGACAACATCTACGCCGACGGCCCGATCTCCGCCACGGCGGCGCTTCCGGACGGCAGCCTGTACCGGAGCATCACGACCGAGGAGAAGTCGCACGTCGCGGTCACCCTGGCCGACTACCGGGGCAACTTCCGCTACAACCTGCTGGACTCGGCGCTGCGCCGGTTCAACGCGCGGGTTCCGAACATCGTCCAGTGGGACGACCACGAGGTGCGCAACAACTGGTACCCGGGCGAGGTCATCGGGTCCGGCACCCCCTACCCGGCCGGCACGAGACTCGACGACCTGGCCGTCCGTGCCCGGCGGGCGTTCTCGGAGTACTTCCCGATCTCCACCATCAGCGGACGCCCGGACGGACGGATCTACCGGACCGTCCACCACGGCCCCCTCCTGGACGTGTTCGTCCTGGACATGCGGACCTACCGGAACGCCAACTCGCCCGACGACCAGACGACCGACCCGCAGGGCATCCTCGGCCGCGAGCAGCTGGAGTGGCTCAAGCGCGAGCTGGCCGCGTCGCGCGCGGTGTGGAAGGTCATCGCCGCCGACATGCCGCTCGGCCTGGTCGTGCCCGACCCGGTCGAGGGCAAGCCGAACATCGAGGCCGTCGCCCAGGGCGACCCGGGCGCGCCGCTCGGCCGCGAACTGCAGATCGCCGAGCTGCTGCGGTTCATCAAGCACCGGCGGATCACCGGGACCGTATGGCTGACGGCCGACGTCCACCACACCTCGGCGCAGCACTACGACCCCTCGCGGGCCGCTTTCAAGGACTTCGAGCCGTTCTGGGAGTTCGTCTCCGGACCGCTCAACGCGGGCGCCTTCCAGGCGAACGCCCTGGACGGCACGTTCGGCCCCGACCGGGTCTTCGTCAAGGCTCCCGCCACCGCGAATGTCTCGCCGGCGGACGGTTACCAGTTCTTCGGCGAGGTCGACATCGACGGCGACAGCGGGGAGCTGACGGTGCGGCTGCGCGACCTGGACGGCACGGTGCTGTTCACACAGGTGTTGCAGCCGGGGCGTGTGGGTCAGTAACGGCGCCCAACTCCCGTACCCTCAAAGGGTTGGGCCGCGCACCGGAGTCATCCCCCGGTGCGCGGCCGCTCTCGTGACCAGGCACGTAAGCCAGGTGATCCGAGGCAGGCAAAACAAGGGCAAAAAGAACCGCAAAAAGGATAGAACGACACTTTACCGATCAGTCACAGACCGTTCGTGATCACGCAACACCATTCCTTCACAGTGGTTGCATGACTCCAGACATGTCTGATGTGACCCGGGCGAAGCACGGACGCCCCGTCCACCACTGGCGACGCGACGTGGTCGAGCTCGCCGCCCTGTTCACGGCCGTCGCGGTCGCCGACGCCGTCGCCAATCTGATCGGACACGGCCCCGACGGCCCGGCCCTGCTGGTGATCTCGTCCGTGGTCCTGGTGGCCACGGCCGGATTCCACACATGGTGGGCACGCCGCCACGGTCACGCGCCGCCCGCGGGCGATACCGGTGCCCGGACCCTCGCCGTGGGGCGAGAGGCCGGGCAGTCCGACCGGGCCACGGCGGCGCCGGAGGCCGTCACGGGAGAGACCGTCCTGTGGCGGATGCGGACGACGGTGAAGGACGAGCCGGGTTCGCTGGCCGCGCTGTGCATGGCGCTGGCCCACCAGCGGGTCGACATCCTGAGCCTGCAGACGCACCCGCTCGCCGAGGGCACGGTCGACGAGTTCCTGCTGCGCGCGCCCGTCGAGCTGGACGCGTCCGAGATCACCCGCGCCGTCTCGCTGGCCGGCGGCACCGGAACCTGGATCGAACGGGCCGACGCCCACGATCTGGTGGACGCTCCGACACGCGTCCTGGGACTGGCCACGCGCACGGCTTTGGACGCCGCGGAACTTCCGCTCGCCCTCCGGCAGTTGCTCGGTAGGTGCACCATTCGTTCGCTGCCCGCCCGCTCCCCCGGGTCGGGTCGGGCGGAAGAGGGTGCGCCGGTCGAAGGAGTGCTGGAAGACACGGTGATGCGGTTGCGCGCACCGGAGGGTGGGGTGATCACGGTGGAGCGGCCGTATCTGCCGTTCACGCCGACCGAGTTCGCTCGGGCGCGGGCGTTGGTGGAGCTGGACGCGCGGCTGGGTCCACGCATCCCGCTCAACCAGGACATGCTGACACTGCCGGAGGGCCCCGCGATCACCGTGCGTCGCGCCGACGTCTCCGATGTCGCCGCGGCGAAGGCGATGCACGAGCGCTGCTCCCCGCGCACGTTGAGCATGCGCTACCACGGGCCGGTCGGTGACGCGGACCGCTATCTGAACCACCTGCTCAGCCCGCGCTTCGGTCGCACCCTCGCCGTGCAGACGGCGTCGGGACGCGTCGTCGGGCTCGGCCATCTCCTCTGGGACGGCGACGAGACGGAGATCGCGCTGCTCGTCGAGGACGACTGGCAGCGGCGCGGGATCGGCGCCGAACTGCTCGGCCGGCTCGTGACGATGGCCGTCGAGGCGGGCTGCGAGAGCGTGTACGCCGTCACGCAGGCCTCCAACACCGGCATGGTCGCCGCCATGCGCGGCCTGGACCTTCCCCTCGACTACCAGATCGAGGAGGGCACCCTCGTCATCACGGCCCGCCTGAACGCCACACCGGTGGCCTCCCGGCTGCCGTACGACCTGGAGCAGAAGCAGGGGCAGAAGAAGTAGGACGGACACCGGGAGGCCCCGGACACCTCGCCCGGGGCCTCTCCCTGGTCACCGCCCCAACGCACCGTCCAGGTCGGCCCACAGGTCCTCCACGTCCTCCAGCCCCACCGACAGCCGCAGCAAGCGGTCACTGACCCCCGACTCGCGGCGGTCGTCGGCGGCCACGATGCGGTGGCTGATGGACGCCGGATGCTGGATCAGGCTGTCGACACTGCCGAGGCTCACCGCCGGGGTGATCAGGCGGACCCCGGCGATGACCTCGTGCGGGTCGCCGTGGACCTCGAAGGCGATCATGGCACCGCCGATCCGCGGATAGTGAACGCGGTCGACGCGCGGATCGGCCGCGAGCCGGCGGGCGAGTTCGGCGGCGTTGGCGGACGCGGCCCGGACCCGTACGGGCAGGGTCGACAGGCCGCGCAGCAGCAGATATCCGGCCAGCGGATGCAGCACGCCCCCGGTCGCGAACCGCACTTGGCGCAGCCCCCGGGCGAACTCCTCGTCGCAGGCCACCACTCCGGCCATGACGTCCCCGTGTCCGCCCAGGTACTTGGTGGCGCTGTGCAGGACCAGGCGGGCCCCCTGCTCCGCGGGGCGTTGCAGCACGGGTGTGGCGAAGGTGTTGTCGGCGAGCAGCGGAACGGACCCGCAGGCGTGCGCGACGGCGCGCAGGTCGAGTTCGGCGAGCGTCGGATTGGCCGGGGACTCGACCATGACAAGGCCGGTGTCGGGGCGCAGGGCGTCCGCGATGCCCGCCGGATCGACCCAGGTGACCTCGGAGCCCAGCAGCCCGGCGGTGAGCAGGTGGTCGCTGCAGCCGTACAGGGGCCGTACGGCGACGACATGGCGCAGGCCGAGCGCGTTCCGCACGAGCAGTACGGCGCTGAGCGCGGCCATGCCGCTCGCGAAGGCGACCGCGCTCTCGGTTCCTTCGAGGCGGGCGAGGGCGGTCTCGAAACGGGCGACGGTCGGGTTGCCGAGGCGCCCGTAGACGGGCGGGCCCTCCGGCTCGGCGCCGTCGGCCGCGAACGCGTCGATGCGAGCGGCTTCGCCACGGCTGTCGTACGAGGGGTAGGTCGTGGACAGGTCGATCGGCGCGGCGTGCAGTCCCCGCCGGGCGAGGTCCTCCCGCCCGGCGTGCACGGCCTCGGTGGCGAGGGCACGCGGCGCGAGGGCACGGGTGCCCTGAACGTCGTAGAGGTCGCCCCGACCGTCATAGGAGTCGTCCTGAGCTTCGTATGCGTCGTGCACCACGGATTCCATGCACAGCAGACTGAACACCGGCCGGGGTCCCGGACACACACTCCGTGTTACGTTCGGGCCATGGCCGAATCTGTCGTACTCGATCCGGTGGATCTTCATCTGCTGCGGCTGCTCCAGAACGACGCACGGACGACGTACCGCGATCTCGCCGCGCAGATCGGCGTCGCGCCCTCGACCTGCCTGGACCGGGTGACGAGGCTGCGCCGTGCGGGGGTGATTCTCGGCCATCAGCTGCGCCTCGATCCGGCGAAGCTCGGGCGGGGCCTGGAAGCCTTGCTGTCCGTGCAGGTCAGACCGCACAGCCGCGAGTTGGTCGGGCCGTTCGTGGAGCGGATCAGGGCGCTGCCGGAGTCCCGGACCGTCTTCCACCTCACCGGGCCCGACGACTACCTCGTCCTGGTCGCCGTCGCGGACATGGCCGACCTGCAACGACTGGTCCTCGACGAGTTCACGTCCCGGCGCGAGGTGGCCCGGGTGGAGACCCGGTTGATCTTCCAGCAGTGGGACTGCGGCCCCCTGCTCCCGCCCTCCCCGCCGTCGCCCTCGTCCTCGGCCCCGACCTCGGCAAAATCAGGCTGATGCCCGCCCCATGCCCGGTCGACCGGGCTGACGCGGCGCCCGTCCTCGTATGAGGATGTCGGCATGTCAGAGACGAAGAGCCCGCTGCCCCGCGAGGTCGCCGACGCGTACGTCGACGATCTCATCGCCCTCGATCCGGTCCTCGGTACCTACCTCGGTGTGAAGGAGAGCGCCGACAAGCTCCCCGACACCTCGCCCGCGGGGCAGGAGGCCGTCGCGGAGCTGGCGCGGACGACGCTCGCCCGGCTCGACGAGGCGGAGCGGCAGCCGGGGGCGGACAGCGACATCGAGCGCCGCTGCGCCCGGCTGCTGCGCGAGCGGCTCACCGCCGAACTGGCCGTCCACGACGCCGACGAGGGCCTGCGGGCCGTCGGCAACATGCAGACGGCCGCGCACTCCGTGCGCCAGGTGTTCACCATCGCGCCGACCGAGACGGACGAGGACTGGACCGCGATCGCCGAGCGGCTGCGCGCGGTGCCGACCGCCCTCACGGGGTACCGCGAATCCCTCGCCCTCGGCCTGGAGCGCAAGCTGTACGCGGGCCCGCGCCCCACCGCGACCTTCATCGAGCAACTCACCGAGTGGTCGGACCCGGACGGGCAGGGCCGTGGCTGGTTCGAGGACTTCGTGTCCGCGGGGCCCGACGCCCTGCGGGACGAGCTGGACACGGCCGCCCGGACGGCCACGCGGGCCCTGGTGGAACTGCGCGACTGGATGCGCGACGTCTACGCGCCCACGATCGAGGGCGCGCCGAACACGGTGGGCCGCGAGCGGTACGCGCGCTGGGCACGCTACTTCAACGGTACGGATCTCGACCTCGACGAGGCGTACGCGTACGGCTGGTCCGAGTACCACCGGCTCCTCGGGGAGATGAAGTCCGAGGCCGAGAAGATCCTGCCCGGCGCCGAGACCCCCTGGGTGGCGCTCGCGCACCTCGACGAGCACGGCAGGCACATCGAGGGCGTCGACGAGGTCCAGACGTGGCTCCAGGGCGTGATGGACCGGGCGATCGACGCGCTGGACGGCACCCACTTCGAACTCGCCGAGCCGGTGCGGAAGGTGGAGTCGCGCATCGCGCCGCCCGGCGGCGCGGCGGCCCCGTACTACACCGCGCCGTCCGCGGACTTCTCGCGGCCCGGCCGCACCTGGCTGCCCACCATGGGGCAGACCCGCTTTCCCGTGTACGACCTCGTCTCGACCTGGTACCACGAAGGCGTCCCCGGCCATCACCTCCAGCTCGCCCAGTGGGTGTACGTGGTCGACGACCTCTCGCGCTACCAGGCCACCGTCGGTCTCGTCAGCGCCAACGCCGAGGGCTGGGCGCTGTACGCGGAGCGGCTGATGGACGAGCTCGGCTTCCTGGAGGACGCGGAGCAGCGGCTCGGCTACCTGGACGCGCAGATGATGCGCGCGGCCCGGGTCATCGTCGACATCGGCATGCACCTGGAACTGGAGATTCCGGCGGACTCCCCCTTCCACCCGGGCGAGCGCTGGACCCCGGAGCTGGCGCAGGAGTTCTTCGGCGCGCACAGCAGCCGTCCGGCGGACTTCGTGGAGAGCGAGCTCACCCGCTACCTCTCCATCCCGGGTCAGGCCATCGGCTACAAGCTCGGTGAGCGGGCCTGGCTGCTGGGCCGCGAGAACGCTAAGAAGCGGCACGGCGCCGCCTTCGACGCCAAGGCCTGGCACATGGCGGCCCTGTCCCAGGGTTCGCTGGGCCTGGACGATCTGGTGGACGAACTGTCCCGGCTCTGACGGACACCGACGACGGCCGGGCTCACGGCGACGACCGGGCCCGGCCGCCGTGTATCGAGTACGCGGGGTGTCAGGCACACGGGCTATCAAATGCGGGGAGTACCGGAACTACTGGGCGTGCTCGGCGTGCTCGGCATGTTCGGAGCACAGGCAGCCGACGCCCTTCTCGATCCACTCCCGGCCGACCCACTCCGGGTGCCGTTCGATCATCAGCGCCGAGATCTCCTCGACGATCGTCCGCTCGTCCACGGCGGAGTCACGACGGGCCCACGTCTCGTCCCGCAGCAACCGCAGGTAGTCGCGCACGTCGGCCAGCAGCCCCGCACCGCCGACCTCCCCGTGGCCGGGCACCACGATCCGGGGAGCCTGAGCCGCCAGCCTCTCCATCACCGCGATCCAGCGGGTACCGGACACGTCGGTGTCGTACGCCGGGAACCAGGGGAAGATGGCGAACTGCCCGGCTTCCACGAGGTCCCCCGTGAACAGGACGTCCGCGTCCGGCACCCTGACCACCTGGTCGCCCCTGCTGTGGGCGCGGCCGGTGGCCCGCAGTTGCACCACCCGCCCGCCCAGGTCCAGGTCGTACGCCCGGTCGTAGACGACATCGGGCCGTGCCGGCTCGACGCCCTGGAGCCGGCGCTCGACCGGCTTGCCGAGCCCCTTGAACATCTCCAGGTAACCCGGCCCCTTCACCTTCAGGTCCTCGGCCTGGTCCCGGTTGAGCAGAAACGTCGCCTCCCCGGCGAAGACCTGCGCCCCGAAGGCGTGCTCGGGGTGAAAATGCGTCGTCGTCAGATAGATCCGACGTCCCTTGGCGTAGTCGGCCGCGAACTCCAGCACCTTTTCGGCGTTGCCCGGGCCCAAGCCGGTCTCGACGACGAGCACGGCACCGTGACCGCCGATGACGCCGATGTTGGGCACGAGCTGCACCCGCCGGTCGGGGATGACCACCAGGTCACGGGCCAGCTCCTGAACACCCTCGACATGCACGACGGGATCCGTCGTCACCGCTTCCTCAGACACTGCGACTCCTCCGTGTTGCGCTGAGCCACCAGTCCAGCGCGAGATGTCCGGGGGCGTCCAACACCGATCTCGCAGCCCCGATACCGCACGGGTATCGTCGCAGTTGAGGGAGCTCGAAAAAGCGGCTCGGGACGGCGATGGAGCGATGATGGAGCTGCGGACCCTGCGCTACTTCGTGGCGGTCGCCGAAGAACTCCACTTCGGCCGGGCCGCGGCGCGACTGCACATGACCCAGCCCCCGCTGAGCCGGGCCGTCAAACAGCTGGAGACCGACCTCGGCTGCGAACTGCTGCGCCGCTCACCCACGGGCGTCACCCTCACCCCGGCCGGGGCCCTCCTCCACGACGAGGCGTGCATCCTGCTGGCGCGGGCCGACCAGGCCCGGGCCCGGGTGGCCGCCGCGGCCGGCACGGCCACCCTGACCATCGGCACCCTCGCCGACAGCGCCGAGCAGGTCGGCACCCGGCTGGCCGTCGCCTACCGGCGCCAACACCCCGCCGTGCGGATCCGCATCCGTGAGGCCGACCTGACCGACCCGACCATCGGACTGCGCGCCGGCCTCGTCGACGTGGCCCTGACGCGGGCGCCGTTCGACGACACCGGCATCACCACCCGCGTGCTGCGGTCGGACCCGGTCGGTGTGCTCCTGCGCGCCGACGACCCGCTGGCCGACCGCGACCGGCTGCGCCTGGACGAACTCGCCGACCGCCGCTGGTTCCGGTTTCCGGAGGGCACGGACCCGGTGTGGCAGGCCTTCTGGACAGGCCCGCCGGGCGCCGACGGGCGCCGTGACGGTCCCGTCATCCGCACCGCCCACGAGTGCCTCCAGTCGGTCCTGTGGAACGACACCGTCGGGCTGATGCCCCTCGCCCACTCCCAGTCCCTGCCCGAGGGCCTCACGGTCATCCCCTTGGCGGATGCGCCGCCCAGTGACCTGGTCATCGCGTGGAACAGCGCCCACACCACCCCGCTCATCCGCTCGTTCGTAAGCCTCGCGACGGGCCTCACGCGCTCCTAGGAGCGGTCAGCAGCCACAGTCCGCCGCGTCCACCGGAGCCGTCAGCGGGTCCGCCGCGCGCCGCTCGCCCCCTTCCCACGTCTCGTACGCGAAGCCTTCGCGCACCCAGTACTCGAAGCCGCCGAGCATCTCCTTGACCGGGAAGCCGCGTTCGGCGAGAGCGAGTGCGGCACGGGTCGCGCCGTTGCAGCCGGGTCCCCAGCAGTAGGTGACGACGGGCACCGACCTGTCGAGGAGCTGCTCGGCCTGCTCGGGGATGAGCGCCGTGGGCAGGTGGATCGCACCGGGCACGTGCCCCTGGTCCCAGGACGCGGTGGAGCGGGAGTCGAGGACGACGAAACCGGGGTCGCCGCCCGCCGCGAGCGCGGCGGCGACGTCGGAGACATCGGCGTGGAAGGCGAGGCTCGCGCCGAAGTGGGCGACGGCCGCGGCCGGGGACGCCGGGGCGACCCGCAGCACGGGGTTCGCCCTGGTCGCGGCACTGGTCACAGTGGTGACAGTGGTGACAGTGGTCTCGACGGGCACAGTCATGGTCCGGCCTTCCCTCCCTGCCCCGCCGAACCGGCACCTTCGCGGCACCGGCCCCACGGGGACCTCCTGGCCAGAAATCTACGGCCGGTGATCCTCTTCCTGAAGTGGGGATCCACGGCATCGCTCTTGATCGGCCGGGGTTTTCCCTGCTATCCATCGCCCATGACCGCGTATTCCCCGGACGCCACCGACTGGCACATCCTCGACGTCCTCCAGCGCGAGGGCAGGGCCAGTTTCGCGGAGCTCGCCCGTGCCGTCTCGATGTCCGCGAGCGCGGTCACCGAGCGGGTGCGCCGCCTGGAGGAGGCGGGCGTCATCCAGGGGTACGCGGCCGTCGTCGACCCGGAGCGCCTCGGTCTGCCGATCCTGGCCTTCGTCCGGCTGCGCTATCCGAACGGCAACTACAAGCCGTTCCACGGCCTCGTCGAGGCGACGCCCGAGATCCTGGAGGCGCACCACGTCACGGGCGACGACTGCTTCGTCATCAAGGTCGCGGCGCGCTCGATGAGCCACCTGGAGAAGATCTCCGGCCGGATCGGCACCCTGGGCTCGGTGACCACGAGTGTCGTCTACTCCTCACCGCTCCCCCGGCGCCCCCTGGGTCACTGATCCCCCGGCGATCCCTCGGCTCGGTCCTGGACGCCCCGCTGCCGTACGACCGATCCCGTTCTGCCCTTCACGACCTCGAGCTGGGCATGGATGCGCCGCCGCAGGTCGGCGACATGGCTGACGATGCCCACGCTGCGGTCACGCTCCCGCAGCGAGTCGAGCACGTCGAGGACCTCGTCCAGGGTCTGGTCGTCGAGGCTGCCGAAGCCCTCGTCGATGAAGAGCGTGTCCAGCCGCACCCCGCCGGCCTCGTCCGTGACGACGTCCGCGAGGCCGAGGGCCAGCGCGAGCGAGGCGAAGAACGTCTCGCCCCCGGAGAGCGTCGCCGTGTCGCGCTCCCGGCCGGTCCAGGCGTCCACGACATGCAGCCCGAGCCCGCTGCGGCCACGGCCCGCGCGGTCGTCGGAGTGGACGAGGGTGTAGCGCCCGGAGGACATGCGCTGAAGTCGTACGGTCGCGGCGGCGGCCACCTGTTCCAGACGGGCGGCCAGGACGTACGACTCCAGGCGCATCTTGCGTTCGTTCTCCGCCGAGGTGCCCGCGGCCAGCCCGGCCAGGCGTGCCACTCGGTCGAACTCCTCACGCAGCGGCGCGAGCCGGCGTACGGACGTGCTCGCGCGCGTGGACAGCCGGTCCAGTTCCGTGCAGCGTCGGGTGGCCTCGTCCTGGGCGGAGGCGGTCTGCCGCAGCCGTCGGGCGGCGGACTCGGCGTCCCGTTCGGCGGCGGCCAGGTCGGCGGCCGGCCGTTCGGCGGCGGCCGCCGTGTCGGCCTCGGCGAGCACGGCGCGCACCGCGCCGTCCTCCAACTGCCAGGCGTCGAGGCGGCGTTGGAGGTCCCGGTGGGCCGCGTTGTCGAGGAGCGCGGCGGCCGCGGCCTGGGGGGTGTCGAAACCGGCGCGGAAGGCCGCGTCGGACAGGCGCGCGTCGGCGTCCTTGAGACGCTGCGCGGTGTCCTCGGCCACGCGCACGGCCTCCGCGGCCTCCGTGAGCAGGGCGGCCTGCCGCTCCAACTGCGCGGCGCGCACGGCGACACTGTCGGCGGCGCCCCGCGCCTGCGCCAACTCCTCCTCCAGGGAGGCCCTTTCGCGGTCGTTCCGGTCGCGGTGGGAGACCCGGGCGGCAGATCGCAGCGCGACCTCCTGCTGGGCCGCGACCCGCCGCTCGTGCTCGAGTCCCGCCTGCGCGAGCCGCTCCCGCGCGGCGTGCAGCCCGGACCCCGCAGCCCGTGCCTCGGCGTACCGCAGCTCCAATTCCTCGGCCTGCTCGGCGAGTTGCGCGGTCGGCGTGTCGCCCGCCTCGGCGGTCGCGGCCGCCAGCGCCTCGCGTACGACGCCGAGCCTGCGCTCGTCCTCGGTGGCCTGTTCGTCGGCGCGCTGGAACGCGGCGAGGGCCCGCTCCTCGGCCTCCCGGTCGACGTGTCCGGCGTCCTTGCGCGCGGGTGCGGGGTGTGCGGAGCTGCCGCACACGGCGCAGGGCTCGCCGTCGACGAGACCGGCGGCGAGTTCCGCGGCGATGCCCTGAAGACGCTGTTCCTTCAGATCGAGCCAGTGGACCCGGGCGTCCGTGGCGCGTTCACGGGCGGCGAGGACCTGGGCGTGGGCGGCGTCCGTGTCCCGGGCGAACTGGTCGCGCTGCCGGGCCGCCCTGAGCCGCGCCTGGGCGGGATCGCGCCGCTCGGCGAGCTGCTCCGCCCGTGTGGTGGCCTCCTGTGCGGACTCGATGCGGGCCTGGAGCTCCGCGCGGGTTGCCTCCCAGGTGGCGAGCCAGCTCTCGGCGTCCTGGCGGACATCCTCGTCCTCGCGCTCCTGGCGGTCCAGGGAGGCGCGCTCCCGGGTGAGTTCGCCGAGCCGGTGCTCCGCCCTGCGGGCCGACTCCAGTCCGCCGAGCTCCTCGGCCGCCTTGCGCGCCGCTACCGCGAGCCCGGGCGCACCGGCTCCGGCGTAGCTGTCCGGCAGGGCGAGACGCGCGCGTGCCTCGTCCGTGGCCGCGCTGCGGTGCTCGGCCTCGGCGGCGTCGCGCAGGTCGAGCGCGGGGGCGACCGTCTCCGCCTTGCGCGCCCGCTCCATCCGCGCCTGCGCCTCCCGATGGGCGTCGGCACGCTCCTCCAGCCGCGCGGCCCGCTCCCGCGCCTCGGTGAACCTGCGCTGCAGCCGGGCCACCTCGCGTACGTCGTCGAGTACGCGGTCGGTGGCGGCCTGCGCGGACTCGGCCGCCGTACGCGCGGTGCGCGCGAGGGTCAGCCGCTCGCGGGCCGTGCTGCGGGCCACCGCGGCCCAGGTCAGAACGGCGTCGGCGAGGCCGGGCTCACCGGGCGCGAGAGCGGGCGGCGGCACCTCGACGATGTCCCCGGCGGCCTGCTGCATGCGGTGCGCGTCGGCGAGCAACGCGGCGTCACCCTCGCGTACTTCGGCCTCCGTGGCCCGGCGCCGCTCGGCGAGCCGCTTCTCGACCTCGGCGAAGCGGTGGGTGTCGAAGAGCCGGCCGAGCAGCTTGCCGCGGGCCTCGGCGTCGGCCCGCAGGAAGCGGGCGAAGTCGCCCTGGGGCAGCAGCACGACCTGGCAGAACTGCTCACGGCTCATGCCGAGCAGTTGGGTGATCTCCTCGCCGATCTCCTGGTGGGAGCGGCTGAGGTCCTTCCAGGTGGCCGCGGACGCCTCGTACTCGCGCAGCCAGCTCTGTGCCTTTTCGGTGGTCGTGCCCGTGCCGCGCTTCTTGGGGCGGGCCCAGGGCGGCTGCCGGGTGACCTCCAACCGGCGCCCCGCGACGGTGAGATCGAGAGTGATCTCGGTGCGCGTCGCGGGTGCCGCGTGGTCGCTGCGCAGGGTCAGGCCCTGGCCGCTCTGGCGGGCGCCCGGGACCGCCCCGTACAGCGCGTAGCAGACGGCGTCGAGGACTGACGTCTTGCCCGCGCCCGTCGGGCCGTGCAGCAGGAAGAGCCCGGCGGTCGACAGCTCGTCGAAATCGACGCTCTGGGTGCCGCCGAACGGCCCGAAGGCCGTGATGTCCAGGCGGTGCAGCCTCATCGGGCCTCCTTCGGGTCCAGCGGGTCCTGCGAGCCCTGCGGGTCCTGCGCGTCTCGCGGCGCGTCTCGTGTGTCGTGCGGACGTGGGGTCACCGGGCGACCTCCCGCGCGGACTCGTCGGCGCGGACGTCGTCGAACGCGTCCCTCAGTACGGCCTGTTCGTCGGCGTCGGGGCCCGCGCCGCGCACATGGGCCACGAAGTCCTCCGCGATCTCCTGCTCGCTGCGGCCCGCGAGCCGCCGGGCGTAGGAGACGTCCGGGTCCTCGGGGGCCCGCTCCGGTTCGAAGACGAGGCTGAGCGTGTGCGGGAAGCGCTCGGTCAGCCGGGCCATGGGTTCCGTGGGGCGGACCGGGTCGGTCAGGGTCGCCTCGACCCACGCCTCCTCGTGGCGCGCCAGCCGCGGATCGGCGAGCAGGTCTTCCAGGTGCCCCCGGACCCGGGCGAGCTTCCGGGGAACGGGACAGTCGACCCGCTCCGCGCCCACGAATCCCTCCGGCCCCAGGTCCACCAGCCACATGCTCTTGCGGTGGTCGACCTCCGAGAAGGAGTACGGCAGCGGGGAGCCGGAGTAGCGCACGCGCTCGGTGATGGTCTGGCTGCCGTGCAGATGGCCCAGTGCGGTGTAGTCGACGCCGTCGAAGACCCCGGCGGGTACGGCGGCCACCCCGCCCACGGTGATGTCCCGCTCGCTGTCGCTGGCCGCCCCGCCGGTGACGAAGGCGTGGGCGAGGACCACGGAGCGGGTGCCCGGCGCGCGCGTGGTGAGGTCGGCGCGGACCCGGTCCATGGCGGCGGCGAGGACGGCCTCGTGCCCCGCCTTCTCGACACCGAACTCGGTCTTGACCAGGGCCGGTTCGAGATAGGGCAGTCCGTAGAAGGCCACGTCGCCGTGGTCGTCGGCGAGCAGCACCGGCGTGCCGCACGCGGAGGGCTCGGTCCGCAGATGGATGCCCGCGCGGCCGATGAGCCCGGCGCCGACGCCGAGCCGGCGCGCCGAGTCGTGGTTCCCGGAGATCATGACCGTGGGCACTCCGAGGTCGGCGAGCCGGTGCAGCGCGTCGTCGAAGAGCTCGACGGCGGCCAGCGGCGGCACCGCCCGGTCGTACACGTCCCCGGACACGACCACCGCGTCGACGTCGTACTCACGCACGGTCGCGACGAGGTGACCGATGAACCCGGCCTGGGCATCGAGCATGTTCACCCGGTGGAAGGCCCGGCCGAGATGCCAGTCGGACGTGTGCAGAATCCTCATGATCCCCGAGACTAACGGGCGGGTCGGACATCACGGGCGGCTACTCCCGTATCGGTCCGCGCCGCCCGCCTATGCGTCCCCGTACGCCTCTCCACCCAGTTCGAACCCGGCCGTCCCGGCCGTCGCGTCGGCGAGCCACGCCCGGAAGGGCTCGACGTCGGTGTCCGGCAGCCCGATCTCGATCGTGACGGCCTCGCCGTACCGGACGTCACGGACCTCGCGCCCGGTGGACCGCAGGTCGTTCTGTATCTTGCCGGCGCGCTGGTGGTCGACCGTGACCGTGGCCAGCCGGAAGCGTTTGCGCGTGAGTGTGCCGAGGGCGTCCAGTGCCTCGCCGACCGAGCCTCCGTACGCCCTGATCAGTCCGCCCGCGCCGAGCTTGACCCCGCCGTAGTAGCGGGTGACGACGGCGACGACGTACCGCATGTCGCGGCGCAGCAGCATCTGGAGCATGGGCACGCCCGCGGTGCCGCCGGGTTCGCCGTCGTCGCTCGCCTTCTGGACGGCGGCGTCGGCTCCGATGACGTACGCGTAGCAGTTGTGCGTGGCGTCGGCGTGCTCCTTGCGGACGCCCGCGATGAACTCCTGGGCCTCCTGCTCGGTGGCCGCCGGGGCGAGAGCGCACAGGAAGCGGGAGCGGTTGACCTCGGTCTCGTGCACGCCCGCGTGGGCCACTGTGCGGTACTCGTCCTGCATCACGCCAGCGTATGCGCTCCCCGCGCGGGTCCGGCACGGCGGACCCGGCGCGTGCCGCCCGCGCGCGCGACGCGCTCCGCGGATCTCGGCGGCGCGGCGAGAGCGACGCGGATCGTCCGCGCGGCGGTCGCGACACGTTCGACCGCACGGCACGTCCCGGCACAGGCGGCCTCGGCGTGGCCAGCCCCGGCCCGGCACGGCGCGACGCGGGCGGCCTCGACATGGCCCGTCCCGGCGCAGCACGGCGCGGCGCAGCACGGCACGGCACGGCGCGGGCGGTCTCGGCATGGCCCGTCCTGGCGCGGCCCGGCACGGCGTAGCCCGTCCCGGGCCGCGCCAGGACGGGCCGGCGCGGCCTCGGTGGCCGCGCGTCCGGCGGACCCGGGATCGTCCGATGGGTGCCCCCGGCAGCGACGGGCCGACCTCACGGCCACCGGATCCGCCGCCCACCGAGCCCGACCGCGGCGGCGGGTCCGCCGATGATCGCCTCCGGCGGGGGGCACCACGTCCCGGGCGGTCAAGGACCCCCGTGGAGGTGACCCCGAGCCCCGCGCCATCGCCCCCGGCGACAGCACGACGGCCCCGGCCGCCTCGCGGCCAACCCGCGTCGCCCCGCGGCCAACCCGTATCCCCCCGCGGCCGACCCCTGTCGCCGCCCCGGTCTCGGCGGGGCCCCTCCGGGCGTTCGGACCCGGCTCAGGTGCGTGGGGCGAGGTGGTGGATACTCGCTCCTCGTTGCCCGAAGCCGGATCGCCGGCCCGACCGATCGCAGGGAGATCGCAGCATGACCGGCACCCAGGTGGACAGTTCGGAGTCCGCCGAGCCCCTCGAACGGGAGCCCTCCACAGCCGTGCCGCGCTGGCGGGCGTGGCTTCTGGAGGGACTCAGCGAGCAGTCGGCCAAGCACCCCGGCCCGCACGCCACCCCGGACGCCGAGCACCAGGGCCACAAATGGTGGCGGGTGATGTGCCTCACCGGCGTCGACTACTTCTCCACGCTGGGCTACCAGCCGGGTATCGCGGCCCTCGCCGCCGGACTGCTCTCCCCGCTCGCGACCCTCGTCCTGATCGCGCTCACCCTGCTCGGCGCACTGCCGGTCTACCGTCGCGTCGCCAAGGAGAGCCCGCACGGCGAGGGTTCGATCGCGATGCTGGAGCGGCTGCTGCCCTGGTGGGCCGGGAAGATCTTCGTCCTGGTGCTGCTCGGCTTCGCGGCCACCGACTTCCTGATCACGATCACCCTGTCCGGAGCGGACGCCTCCGCGCACGTCGTGGAGAATCCCTTCGCTCCGCACTGGATGCACGGCGGGAACACCTGGATCACCCTCCTTCTCATAGCCGCGCTGGGCGCGGTCTTCCTGAAGGGCTTCAAGGAGGCCATAGGGATCGCGGTGGCGCTCGTGGCCACCTATCTCACCCTCAATGTCGTCGTGCTGGCCGTCTCCGCCTGGCAGGTGCTCAGCCACCCGGTCAAGGTCGGCGACTGGACCGACGCGATGACGGCCGAACACTCCTCGCCGCTCGCCATGGTCGGCGTGGCGCTCCTCGTCTTCCCGAAGCTGGCGCTCGGCATGTCCGGCTTCGAGACGGGCGTGGCGGTGATGCCGCAGGTCGAGGGCGACCCGACGGACACGTACGAGAAGCCGACGGGCCGGATCCGCGAGACCCGCAGGCTGCTCACCACGGCCGCCGTGATCATGAGCGGCTTTCTGCTGCTGTCCAGCCTGGCGACGACGATCCTGATCCCGCAGGACGAGTTCAAGAGCGGCGGCTCGGCGAACGGCCGTGCCCTCGCCTACCTGGCCCACCAGCACCTCGGCGAGGCGTTCGGCACGGTCTACGACCTCTCGACCATCGCGATCCTCTGGTTCGCGGGTGCCTCCGCGCTCGCCGGTCTCCTCAACCTCGTCCCGCGCTATCTGCCGCGCTACGGCATGGCCCCCGAGTGGACGCGCGCCGTCCGCCCCCTCGTGCTCGTCTTCATGGCGGCCGCGGTCCTCATCACGCTGTGGTTCAACGCGAACGTCGACGACCAGAGCGGCGCGTACGCGACCGGTGTGCTGGTCCTGATGCTCTCCGCGTCCTTCGCCTCCGCGGTCGCCGTGCACCAGCGGGGCCACCGCGCCGCCGCGATCGGCTTCGGGGCGATCACCGCGGTCTTCGGCTACACCCTGGTCACCAACGTCATCGAACGCCCCGACGGCATCAAGATCGCGCTGATCTTCATCCTGGCGATCCTGATCACCTCGTTCGCCTCCCGGGTCCGCCGCGCCTTCGAACTGCGCGCCGCCGAGGTCACGTTCGACGAGGCCGCGGCCCGTTTCGTCGACGAGGCCGCGGCGAGCGGACCGCTGCGGCTGATCGCGAACGAGCCGCACGAGCACAGCACCCGGGAGTACCGCGCCAAGGAGTACAGCCAGCGCGAGCAGACGCACATCCCGGACGGCCGTCCCGTGCTGTTCCTGGAGGTGTTCGTCACCGACTCCTCGGACTTCACCGCCGACCTGACCGTGCACGGCGACGAGAAGCACGGGGTGCGCAGGCTGCGCGTCGAGGGCGCGACCGTGCCCAACACCATCGCGGCCGTCATGATGCGGCTGCGCGACCGCACCGGCCAGGTCCCGCACGCCTACTTCAACTGGACCGAGGGCAACCCCTTCAGCCACCTGGTCCGCTTCCTCGTCTTCGGCGACGGCGAGGTCGCCCCGGTCACCCGCGAAGTGCTCCGGCGCGCCGAGCCGGACCCCGAGCGCAGGCCCCGGATCCACGTGGGCTAGCCCTTCCTCCTCAGTCCTTCTTCTTGCCCCGCGGCACGGTCATGCCCGTCAGCAGCGCCGTGCCCGGGGCGAGCGCGTCCCAGGAGTCCCCGTGCCAGGCGAGGACCGCCGTCGCCGAGGTCGGGAACTTCGTCCGTACGTCGTCCAGCGCGTCGTCGAGGCTGTCCCCGGCCAGTTCGAGTACGAGTTCCTCCACCCCGGGGTTGTGCCCGATCAGCAGCAACGTCCTGATCTGGTCGGGGACTTCGTGCAGGGCCGCCAGCAACTCCGGTACCTCGGCGCCGTACAGTCGCCGGTCGAACCGTACGGGCGGCGGGGTGCCCCACTGCCGCGCCGCCAACTCCCAGGTCTGGCGGGCGCGTACGGCGGTGGAGCACAGGGCGAGGTCCGGCAGACAGTCCGACTCGGCGAGGGCGCGTCCGGCGGCCGGGGCGTCACGGCGGCCGCGCGGGGCGAGGGGCCGCTCGTGGTCGGCGACTCCCGCGGGCCACGCCGACTTGGCGTGCCGCAGGACGACGAGTCTGCGCAGCGGGCCCGCTCCGGCGCGCGCGATCACCGCTGCGCCCCGATGTCACGGGTGAGTTCGAGCCCGAGGAGACGGTCGGCGTAGGCGTACGTCTCGAAGCGGGCGCCCTCCGGCACGTCGTCCGCGTGCTCGACGCGACTCAGCACCTCGAGTACCGCGGGTACGTCGAGGTCGTCCTCCCACGCGGCGCGCAGTTCCTGGCGTACGCGCTCGGGGACGGGCTTGGACGGCCGGGTGGCCCAGCTGGCGACGGACTTGCGCCAGCGCGCGAGCGTCTCGCGGGCGCCGTCGAGGTCGGCGGTGGCGAGGTCGACGGGCTGTCGGCGCGGGGCCGCGAGCAGGACCATCCTGAGCAGCGCCGGGTCGGCCGTGCCGTGCACCGGGGATACCTCGATGCGGATGCCCTCCACGGTGGTGGCGTCGGGCGCGAGCACATGCAGGGCCGGGCCCGCACCGCTCCGGTCGCCCTCGGCCCGGCGGATGCCGAGCGCGTCGGCGCGCGCCCGGAGCTCCGGGGGCGGGTCGGCCACCGTGACGACGGGGGTCCCACCGAGTTCCAGGGTCCTGGCGAGCACGTCGGCGACCAGGAGCACCCGTAGTGCGGACAGATCGTCCCGCTCCACGTGCGCCTCGACGCGGGTCAGGCTCCGGCGGGCAGGGACGGCATCGATGGGCTCGCCCGTTCGGGCGTCGGTGATACGCAGCACGGAGCGAGCGTAGGCGGGCGGGAGCCCGGGCGCAGGGAGGTCGGACCCATTCCGGACACGCGGGCTCCCCGGCCGTCCCGCGTACGAGAGGTGGGTGGTTCCACCCCGGGGGTGTAGCCCACTGCACCAGGGGTTCGGGAGATCGCTCTCTCGTGGGCGCGACCGGGGGACGGGAGGGTTGATCCCGACGGACAACAGCCCGTCGACCTCGTAGATCCCCCTCCTCACCTCCTCACCCTTCTTCGGCCCGGAAGAGGACCTTCGCCCCCATGACCATCCGTGTCCTGCTCGCCGACGACCAAGCCCTGCTGCGGGCGACGTTCCGCATCCTGATCGACTCCTGCTCCGACATGGAAGTGGTCGACGAGGCCGCCGACGGCCGGGCAGCGGTCTCACTCGCGCGTACCCACCGCCCCGACGTCGTCCTCATGGACATCCGTATGCCGGGGGCCGACGGGCTCGCCGCCACCGCCACCATCTGCGCCGACCCCGACCTGTCCACCACCCGCGTCCTCATCCTCACGACGTTCGAGACCGACGAGGACGTGGCCCGGTCCCTGCGCGCCGGAGCCAGCGGCTTCCTCGGCAAGGACGTCACCGCGGACGAACTCCTGAACGGCATCCGCACCGTGGCAGCGGGCGACGCGCTCCTCTCCCCCCGGGCCACGCACACCCTGGTCACCCGCTTCCTCGCCTCCCCCGCGCCCAGCGCCCAGCCGGCGTTTCCCGGACAGCTGGCGGCTCTCACCGCCCGCGAGCGAGAGGTGACCGCGCTGGCGGCCGAGGGAAAGTCCAACGCCGACATCGCCGAGGAACTCGTCGTCAGCCCGCTGACCGTCCGCACCCACGTGCACCGCGCCATGACCAAACTCCACGCCCGCGACCGGGCCCAACTGGTCGTCATCGCCTACCGGTGCGGACTCGTACAGGTCTCACGGCCCCCGGAGTGAGCGAGCCCGGCCCGCGCGTCGACCCCCTGGCCACAGCGCCCCACCGTGAGCGAGAATGCCGTATGCCAGAATTGGAGAATGTGACTTATGTCACTCACTAGGGGGCGCGACTCGTGGACCTGGACTTCACGGACGACCAGAGTGCGCTTCGCGACACGTTGCGCACGTTCTTCGAGAAGGAGTCGTCCACCGCGGCCGTACGGGCGGCGGAGCCACTCGGGTTCGACGCGGCGCTGTGGCGGAAGGTCGTCGACCTGGGGCTCGCCGCGATCGCCGTACCCGAACACCTCGGCGGCGGCGGTGCCGGTTTCGTGGAACTGGCCATCGCGGCGGAGTGCCTCGGGCAGTCCCTGGCTCCGGTGCCCCTGATAGAGGCGGCGGTGGCGAACGACCTCATCGCGTCGCTGTCCGACGCAGGTTCGTCGTCCTCCGGCGAACGCGATGCCCGCCTGGAGTCCCTCACCGCTCGCGCCGTCGCGGGCGAGCTCCTGGCGACCCTGGCCCTGCGCCCGGCGACGGGCGACCTCGCCCGGCTGGTGCCGGCGGGCGCGGTGGCCGATCTCGTGGCCGTCCTGCGGGGTGACGAGCTCCTCCTGCTCCGGCAGCCGGACCGCGGCCCCGCCGCGCCGGGCGGGGCCGTCCACAACCTCGGGGCACTTCCGCTCGCCGACTGCCCCATCGACACGGAACACGCCCTGGTGCTGGCGCGCGGACCGGCCGCCGTCCGCGCCCATCGCCGCGCCCTGAGCCGGTGGGAACTGCTGACCGGCGCGGCGCTCTTCGGCCTCGGCTCGAAGGCCCTCGACATCGGCGTCGACTACGTGATGCAACGCAAGGCGTTCGGCGTGCTCATCGGCACGTTCCAGACCATCCAGCACCGCCTGGCCGACAACGCGATCGCCCTCGACGGCGCCCGCCTGCTGTCCTACGAGGCGGCCTGGGCCCAGGACGAGAACGTGCCCACGGCCGACACCTCGGCGACCATGGCCTTCCTGTTCGCCGCGGAGACGGCCTACAAGACGGCGTCGGAGGTCCTGCACTTCCACGGCGGATACGGCTACACGCTGGAGTACGACATCCAGCTCTACTTCCGGCGGGCGAAGGCCTGGTCACTCGTCGCGGGCGACTCCCGCGCGGCGTACGCGCAGCTCGCGCACCGCGTCTTCGGCGCGCCACCGGCACCGGCACCGGCACCGGCTGAGAAGGCGGGCTGACGATGGACTTCCGCGAATTCGACGAACTGGCCTCGCACCGCGAGGCTGCCTGCGCCTGGGTCGAGACCCATGTGCGACCGGAGTGGGTGGAGGAACAGCGCCGCTCCGGCACGCATCAGACAGCCGAGCTGCATACCCTGCTCGCGCGCGACGGGATCCTCGCGGCCGACTGGCCGCCCGCATACGGCGGGAGCGAGGTCGATCCCGGCTTCGCCCGGGCCGTGTTCGACGAACTCGGCCGCAGGGGACTCGCCTCCGACGGCTGGTCCACGACCTCCATGGTGCTGCGCACCATCGAGCACGTGGGAACCGAAGAGCAGAAGCGCGAGTACATCCCGGCCGCCCTCCGCGGCGACACGCTGATCGCCCTGGGGTACAGCGAGCCGGACTCCGGCTCGGACGTCGCCGCGGCGAAGACCACCGCGGTCCGGGACGGCGACGAGTGGGTCATCAACGGCCAGAAGATGTTCACCAGCACCGCCCAGCTGTGCAGCCATGTCTTCGTGCTGGCCCGCACCAGTCCGGACGTGCCCAAGCACAAGGGGCTGTCGATGTTCCTCGTGCCGACCGACAGTGCCGGGTACGACATCCAGCCGATCCACACGCTCGGCGGGCAGCGCACCAACGCCACGTTCTACGCCGACGTGCGGGTCCCGGATTCCGCGCGCCTCGGCGGGGTCGACGGCGGGTGGGGCGTCATGCACGTGGCGCTGGTCCACGAACGCTCCGCGTCCAGCCCCGGCTCGGACGGTGGTTCCCTGGTCGGGGATCTGGCCGCCTGGGCACGCACCGCGGCACGCCCCGACGGGACGACGGTCCTCGACGACCCGCTGGCCGCCGAGCGGATCGGCAGGATGGCGGTCGACGAGGAGGTCACCCGCCTGCTCGCCCTGCGCAACCGGTGGCGCGCCCAGAAGGGCGACCTCCCCGGTGTCGAGGGGTCGATGTGGAAGCTGTTCGCCACGGAGGCCGCGCAGCGCCACTCCACCGACATCCTCGACATCCTGGGCCCCGAGGGCGTACTGGCCCCGGACGCGGCCGGCGCCCCCGCGGGCGGCAGGTTCGAGGAGGGCTTCCGGGCGGCGGTGGTCGGCACCATCTACGGCGGGACCAGCGAGATCCTCCGGGAGATCATCGCGGAGCGCCACCTCAGGTTGCCCAGGAACCGCTGACGGTACGGGGCCCTGCGGGGCGGCGGAAATCGACGTACGGCAGGCACCCCCGACCGGCGGCGCCGAGGCTCGACCGGGCCTCGGCGCCGACAAGTCGGACCCAGGCGCGCCCGCAACGAGACCGGTCCCGGTGTCAGGCCTCGCCAGGAACCTCGGGCAGCAGGTCGATCTCGTCCTCCGCGTGAGTGAAGAAGTCGTCGGCCAGTCGATGGCACAGCGTGGCGAGCTGCTCCAGGTCTCCCGGTGACCAGTCCGCCAACGCGACCGACATGCCTCGGCAGCTCGCCTTCCGCACACGGTCGACCGCGTCCCGGCCGGCCGGCGTGAGTTCGATGAGCTGGGCCCGGCGGTCGTTCGGGTCCGGGACGCGCGTCAGACAGCCGGCCTTCTCCAGCTGCTGCACCTGCCGGGTCACATGGGACGCCTCGACGGACAGCAGGTTCGCCAGCTCACTGGGCCGCAGCGAGCCGGAGTCGGCGACCTGTCGCAGCAGCGCCACGGCGGCCCGGTCCAGCGCCAGCCCGGCCAGCGCCATGAGGCGCTCATGCTGACGAACCCTGCTGGTCAGATACGAGATACGGGTGAGCGCACGCTCGATCTCGGCCACGTCCGTCAACGCGGGATCGGCTGGTGTGGGCGGTGGTGTCGGCATAGGACGACTCTAACGTCTACTTGCATAAGTCAAGCAATATCGAGTGGGGGCGAAAGGTCGTGAGGGCCGCTCGGACCCCGCCCCTCAGGAGTCGAGGTCGTCGGCGAAGTGCCGGTAGCCGTGTCGGTCCTGATGGATGTTCCAGATGGCCTCCGCGAGCGCGGCGGGGTCCTTCCTGGGGTGTCCGGGGCTGATCGCGCCGGGGATGACGAGTTGCGCGACGTGGATGCCCTCGTCGGCGAGCGCGCCGTGCAACAGGTGGCCGTAGGCGCTCTCGGCGGCGAAGGCGAGGGAGGTGCCGGCCCGGTCGGGGTGGGGTACCGCGGCGGTGCCGCCGTTGACGAAGAGGATGGTGCCGCGGCCGAGGGCGCGCATGCCGGGCAGCACCTGGTGCACGGCGGCGACGGGGCCGTACACCGAGAACTCGATCGGTCCCACGAGGTCGGCGGGGGTGGTTTCCAGGACCGGCCGCATGAACTCCCGTTGCGGAACCGGGCTGTACTGCATGACCTCGATGGGTCCCAGGGTCGCGGTCGCCGCGTCCAGCGCCGCCTCGAGGGCCTTCGGGTCGCGTACGTCGGCCGCGAAACCGCGCGCCGTCAGGCCCTCGCCCACCAACTCGGCGGAGAGGGTCTGCGCCCGGTCCGTGGTGCGGGTGATGAGGGCGACGTCGAACCCCTCGCGGCCGAACCGCCGCGCGACGGCGACTCCGAGGCCGGGTCCGGCTCCGATGATGGCGATGGTGGTCATGGTCTTCCTTGGGGCCTCGGTGGTGGGGCAGCCTACGAGGGGCAGCATGCCCCCGGACGGCCCGCGCCGCTCGCCGCCCACGGCGGCACCCCGTCAGTGGCGGCCGCCTTCCGGTGCGGGAAGGGCGTGCCACCTGCGTACGGGAAGGTCATGCCCCTGCACCCCAGGCCGATCACACCGACCTCGGGTCCTCCGGGGTGTGGCAGGGTCCCACGCCCAGGGGAATCACCGTGTGCCTCATGCTGTTCTCCGGCTGAGCGCGCATGCCACGCCACGCGGGCCCATCATCGTCCTTGACACCAGACCCAGGAGGCCGACCGTGTACGGCGACCCGGCAACGATCCGCAAGATCCTCACCGAACTCGGCGACACCTGGGCCATCGTGGGCCTCTCGTCCAACGAGCGGCGTGCGGCGTACGGAGTCGCCGACGTTCTCCAGCGTTACGGCAAGCGGATCGTCCCCGTGCACCCGAAGGCGGAGACCGTTCACGGCGAGAAGGGCTACCCGTCGCTGGACGCGATCCCGTTCGACGTCGATGTCGTCGACGTCTTCGTCAACAGCGACCTCGCGGGGCCCGTGGCCGACGAAGCCGCCGCCGCCGGTGCCAAGGCCGTCTGGTTCCAGCTCGGAGTCATCGACGAGGGCGCGTACGGCCGTACCCGCGCCGCCGGACTCGACATGGTCATGGACCGCTGCCCCGCCATCGAGATCCCGCGCCTCGGCTGAGCGGCGTCCGCACGGCAAGCCTGTTCGGGGCAAACCCGGTTGACGGCCGGTGGTGGGGATCGGTTTGCTGCTCCGGTGTCCACACTCACCTTTCAGCAGTCGGACGACGAGGCCGGTCTCAAGGACTGGCAGCACGTCCACAATGTCATCGTGCCGCCCGCCGCCATGTCGCTCGACGAGGTCCGTGAGCGGGCCGGGCGCAACCACCTGGAGGTCGCGTACCTCGGCGACGTCCTGGTGGGCTGCTCGACCGTGCGTCCGCCCAAGGACGGCGGCTCGACGGCCACGGTGATCGCCCGCGTCCTGCCCGGACACCGTCGGCAGGGGTTCGGTGAGGAGCTCTACGAGCGCGGGCTGGAGCAGGCGCGGGCGCTGGGCGCGGACGTGATCGAGACGGTCGTACTGGCGTCCAATGAGGACGGGCTGCGGTTCGCCGTGCAGCGCGGGTTCGTCGAGATCGAGCGGTACGTGCTGCCGGGCGAAACGGCCGAGTGGGTCGACCTGCGGCTGGCCTGAGCCCGGCCGACCCCGGTCACCGCGCCCGGTCGAGGAACGCCGTCACCGTTTCGGTGAAGCGCCGGGGGTCGTCGAGCCACGGGTGGTGGCTGGCACCCGGCTGGACGATCAGCTCCCCCTCGGGGAACAGCTCCGCCACGGTGGCGGCCACGCGCGGCAGTGGGCCACTGTCGAGTTCGCCCGCGAGCAGCAGGACCCGGACGTGCAGCGCGGCGACGGCGGCGCGGGCCACGGCAGGTTCGAAGGCACCGGCGGACGCGTACAGGTCCGCGGCCTCTTCGTTGGTCTGTTCGACCTCGGTCGCGGCGTGCGCCTGCGCGGTCGCGTCCCAGCGGCCGTAGAAGAACGGGGCGACGGCGTCCCAGTCGGCATCGGCCGTCGAGCCCGCCCAGATCCGTTCGTAGGCGTCGTACGCGGTCACGAACCACGGTTCGGCCCTGCGCCGCGCGGCCGCCTCCCTGCGGTGCTCCTCGGTGAAGTCGACACCGAGGGCCCGGGCGCGCCCGGTGACCGAGGTGAGGGTGCGGATGCGGTCCGGATACCGGGCCGCGTAGAGGAGCGCGAGGTCACCGGCCGCCGAGTGGGCGAGGAGATCCACCCGCTCCAACCCGAGGTGCGCCCGGAAGGCCTCGACGTCGTCCACCTGCCGGTCGCAGCGATACGTCGCCGGGTCGGCCGGGACGGCGGAGTCACCGGTCCCCCGCAGATCCAGCAGGAACAGCCGACGGTGCCGCGACAGCCCGCCGAGATCACCGAGATAGGCGGAGGCACGCATGGGCCCACCGGGCAGACACAGCAGCGGCTCTCCCTGGCCCGTGACGTGGTAGGCCAGTTCGGTCCCGTCGGGGGCGGAGAAGATCGGCATTCCGACATCCTCATGACGACGCGACGCCCGGGGCAAGCGCTTTTACGCGGTGCCGGGGGAGGTCACCGGACCAAAAAAAGACGTCCAGGCCGGCCGCTACGGGCCGGCCTGGACGTCCTGACCTGGATGATCAAACGAGGATCAGACGAGGTCGAACCGGTCGAGGTTCATGACCTTGTCCCACGCCGCGACGAAGTCCTTCACGAACTTCGCCTTGGCGTCGTCGCCCGCGTAGACCTCGGCGAGCGCGCGCAGCTCGGAGTTCGAGCCGAAGACGAGGTCGGCACGGGTGCCGGTCCACTTGACCTCGCCGGTGGCGTCGTCGCGGGCCTCGAAGGTGGTCGCGTCCTCGGAGGTCGGCGTCCACGTCGTGCCCAGGTCGAGCAGGTTGACGAAGAAGTCGTTGGTGAGCGTTCCGGGGGTCGCGGTGAGGACACCGTGCGCCGACTGCTGGTGGTTGGCGCCCAGGACGCGCAGGCCACCGACGAGGACCGTCAGCTCGGGAGCGCTGAGGGTCAGCAGGTTCGCGCGGTCCAGCAGCAGGTACTCGGCCGGGAGGCGGTTGCCCTTGCCGAGGTAGTTGCGGAACCCGTCGGCGGCCGGCTCCAGCGCGGCGAAGGACTCCGCGTCGGTGTGCTCGTCCGTCGCGTCGACGCGGCCCGGGGTGAAGGACACCTCGACGTCGTGACCGGCGTCCTTGGCGGCCTTCTCGACGGCGGCGCTGCCGCCGAGCACGATCAGGTCGGCCAGGGAGACCTTCTTGGCGCCGGTGTTGAACTCCCGCTGGATGCCCTCCAGCGTGCGCAGCACCGCCGCGAGCTGGTCGGGGTCGTTGGCCTGCCAGCCGCGCTGCGGCTCCAGGCGGATGCGCGCGCCGTTGGCGCCGCCGCGCTTGTCGCTGCCGCGGAACGTCGAGGCCGACGCCCAGGCGGTGGAGACCAGCTGCGGGACGGTCAGGCCCGAGTCGAGGATCTTCGCCTTGAGGGCGGTGACGTCGTCGGCGCCGATGGCCTCGCCCTCCGCCTCCGGCAGCGGGTCCTGCCACAGCAGGGTCTCCGCCGGGACCTCCGAGCCGAGGTAGAGCGACTTCGGGCCCATGTCACGGTGGGTCAGCTTGTACCAGGCACGGGCGAAGGCGTCCGCGAACTCCGCGGGGTTCTCGTGGAAGCGGCGGGAGATCGGCTCGTAGATCGGGTCGACGCGCAGCGAGAGGTCGGTGGTGAGCATCGTGGGCAGACGCTTCTTCGACGGGTCGTGCGCGTCGGGGACGGTCGCCTCGGCGTCCTTCGCCACCCACTGGTTGGCGCCGGCGGGGCTCTGGGTCAGCTCCCACTCGTAGCCGAAGAGGTTGTCGAAGAAGCCGTTGCTCCACTGGGTGGGCGTGGTGGTCCAGGTGACCTCCAGGCCGGAGGTGATGGCGTCCGCGCCCTTGCCGGTGCCGTACGTGCTCTTCCAGCCCAGGCCCTGTGCCTCGATCGGGGCGGCCTCGGGGTCGGCGCCGACGCTCTCCGCCGGGCCCGCGCCGTGGGTCTTGCCGAAGGTGTGACCGCCCGCGATCAGGGCGACCGTCTCCTCGTCGTTCATCGCCATGCGGCGGAACGTCTCACGAATGTCGCGGGCCGCGGCGATCGGGTCCGGGTTGCCGTTGGGGCCCTCGGGGTTGACGTAGATGAGGCCCATCTGGACGGCGCCGAGCGGGCTCTCCAGCTCGCGGTCGCCGGTGTAGCGCTGGTCGTCGAGCCAGGTGGTCTCGGGGCCCCAGTACACGTCCTCCTCGGACTCCCAGACGTCCGCGCGGCCGCCGGCGAAGCCGAAGGTCTCGAAGCCCATCTGCTCCAGGGCGACGTTGCCGGTGAGGATCATGAGGTCGGCCCAGGAGAGGCTCTGGCCGTACTTCTTCTTCACCGGCCACAGCAGGCGGCGGGCCTTGTCGAGGTTGCCGTTGTCCGGCCAGCTGTTGAGGGGCGCGAAGCGCTGCTGGCCGGCGCCGGCGCCGCCGCGGCCGTCGCTGATGCGGTAGGTGCCCGCGCTGTGCCAGGCCATCCGGATCATGAACGGGCCGTAGTTGCCGAAGTCGGCCGGCCACCAGTCCTGCGAGGTGGTCAGCACCTCGGCGATGTCCTGCTTCACGGCAGCGAGGTCGAGGGTCTTGAACGCCTCGGCGTAGTCGAACTCCTCACCGAGGGGGTTCGCCACGGCGGGGTTCTTGGCCAGGATCTTCAGGTTGAGCCGCTCCGGCCACCACTGGCGGTTTCCGCCGCCCTGGGTCGGATGCGCGGCGCGCCCGTGCGCGACGGGGCAGCCACCTGCGCCCTCCGACTTCGCATCGGTGACGATTGCATCATGGTTCTCGGACATGGGAATCCTTCCGGACGGGGCGGATCACTGTGCTCAGGAACTGCGGGCGGTGGAACAGTCGGTCGAAACAGTCGAAACAGCCGGGGCGCTGCCCCCAGGGGACGTCGTCGACGACACCGTACGACCGGCGCATGACGTAGTGGTGGCAGTCGCCGACGCGTCGCTCGAACCGGGTCGGGCTGCCGGGCTCCGGGGTGCGCTCGCGACCGAAGTGGGCGAGCTCCACCCGTCTTCTGAACGTCACGTGCCTTTCCCTGCTGTTGTCCGGTCCCTTGGCTGTCGCCAGAACCGATCCTACGATGGACTCAGTCCAAGTCAATACGAGAACCAGACCCGTACGGATTCATTCGTCGGACGATGCATGATGAGGCTGGTGAGCATGAGTGACCTGCTCGAACGACTTCGCGGACGCGGCTGGCGGATGACCGCCCAGCGCCGGGTGGTCGCCGAGGTACTCGACGGCGAGCACGTGCACCTCACCGCGGACGAGGTGCTCGCACGCGCCACCGCCCGGTTGCCGGAGATCTCCCGCGCGACCGTCTACAACACCCTCGGCGAGCTCGTTTCGCTCGGCGAGGTGATCGAGGTGGCCACCGACGGCCGCGCCAAGCGCTACGACCCGAACGCCCACCACCCCCACCAGCACCTGGTGTGCTCGGGCTGCGGCGCCGTCCGGGACGTCCATCCCCACGGCGACCCCCTGTCCGATCTGCCCGCCTCCGAGCGGTTCGGCTTCACCGTCTCCGATGTCGAGGTGACCTACCGGGGCCTGTGCCCCGACTGCGGCCGCGCTTAGGACGGGTATCGCGCAAACGACGAGTTTCAGCCACCGCACACCGACCGGCCCCTGAGCCGACCGCGTCCAGGCCCGATCCCCCGTACCGTCACCTTCACTCCGGCTCACACCGCCTTCGCCTCCGGTTCGCCCGGCGTACGCCTGCGCTCGCTTCCATGAGGGGATGGACCACATCACGTTCCTCGTGGCGGTCGTCATCGTCACGGCGTTGGCCTTCGATTTCACCAACGGATTCCACGACACGGCGAACGCGATGGCCACGTCCATCGCCACCGGGGCACTCAAGCCGAGAACAGCGGTCCTCATCAGCGGCGTCCTGAACGTCGGCGGAGCATTCCTGTCCACCGAGGTCGCGAAGACCATCTCGGGCGGCATCGTGGACGACACCCTGGTCACCCCAGGGATGATCTTCGCGGGCCTGGTCGGGGCGATTCTCTGGAATCTGCTGACCTGGCTGCTCGGGCTGCCCTCCAGTTCCTCGCACGCCCTGTTCGGCGGACTGATCGGGGCGGTGTGGGTCGGCGCGGGCGAGCACGGCGTGCACTTCGACAAGGTGGTCGAGAAGGTGCTGATCCCGGCCGTGGCCTCGCCGATCGTGGCGGGCGTGGCCGCGCTGCTGGCCACCTACCTCGCGTACAAGATCACCGCACGGGCTCGCCAGGACTCGGTGACCAAGGGCTTCCGGCTCGGCCAGATCGCCTCGGCCTCGCTCGTCTCCCTGGCGCACGGCACGAACGACGCCCAGAAGACGATGGGCGTCATCACGCTGACGCTCATCTCGGCGGGGGCGCTGGGGCACGACGCCGGTCCCCCGGTGTGGGTGATCGCGTCCGCCGGTCTCGCCATCGGACTGGGCACCTACCTCGGCGGCTGGCGGATCATCCGCACGATGGGCAAGGGGCTCACCGACATCCAGTCGCCCCAGGGCTTCGCGGCCGAGGCCGCCGCCACCACCGTGATCCTCACCTCCGCCCACCTGGGGTTCGCGCTCTCCACCACGCAGGTCTGCTCCGGCGGCATCCTCGGTGCCGGCCTGGGCAGGCGACTGGCCGAGGTCCGCTGGGGCACGGCGGGCCGCATGGTGATCGCCTGGCTGGTCACGCTGCCCGCCGCCGCGCTGGTCGGCGGGGTCTCGGCGAGCGTGGTGAAGCACGGCGGCACCTTCGGCACTGTGGTGATCGCCCTGTGCGCCGCCGCGGTCGCCGCGTTCATCGTGCTCGCCTCGCGCCGCAACCCGGTGCGTGCGGACAATGTGAACGACGCCCACGAGGTCACCGTCCGTGCCGCTGTGCCGACGACCGTCGGCACCGTCGCCTGAGCCAAGGGGAAGTCGTAGGATGCATGTGGACTGGACCGCACTCGGCGAGGTCACTGCGGTGAGCATCGCCGTCACTGTCGGAGTGGTGGTCGTCTTCGCGCTCGGCGTGCTGGGCGTCTCCCAGGTCGAGGCGGCACGCGAGAAGGACGCCGGCGGCACCCACGCCCTCGGCTTCGCACAGGCCGGACTGTGTTTCCTGGCCTGCGCGGCGGTCGTCGCGTACGGAATTTACCTGATCGTGCCGCAGTTCCACTGAAATGAAGCCGGGGAGGCCGCGATGACGCCATTGCTGACGGGTTTGACCGTCGATTACAGCGACCACGACGACCCGGTACTGATCCGGTCGGACGGCAGTCCGGTGGAGACCTGGCGTGAGAACTACCCGTACCACGAGCGCATGGAGCGCAAGGAGTACGAGTGGCACAAACGCCTCCAGCAGATAGAACTGCTGAAGCTGCAGAGTTGGATCAAGGCGACCGGCCGCCGCCTGGTCATCGCCTTCGAGGGGCGTGACGCGGCCGGCAAGGGCGGCACGATCAAGCGGTTCACCGAGCATCTCAATCCGCGCGGTGCCCGGGTGGTGGCGCTAGAGAAGCCGACCGAGCGCGAGCGCGGCCAGTGGTACTTCCAGCGGTACGCGGAGCATCTGCCGACCGCGGGCGAGATCGTGATGTTCGACCGGTCCTGGTACAACCGGGCCGGTGTCGAGCGGGTGATGGGCTTCTGCACGGACGACGAGTACCGCCGCTTCATGCGGCAGGCGCCCGCCTTCGAACGGATGCTCGTCGACGACGGGGTGGACCTGATCAAGTTCTGGTTCTCCGTGTCGCAGGGCGAGCAGCGCACGCGTTTCACGATCCGCCAGGTCGATCCCGTACGACAGTGGAAGCTCAGCCCCATGGACCTGGCCTCCTTGGACCGCTGGGACGACTACACCGCCGCCAAGGTCGCCATGTTCCGCGATACGGACACCGAACAGGCTCCCTGGACCGTGGTGAAGAGCAACGACAAGAAGCGGGCGCGTGTCGAGGCGATGCGCAGCGTCCTGGCCCGCTTCTCCTACACGGACAAGGACGAGGAGGTCGTCGGCAGCCCGGACCCGAGCATCGTGGGCGCGGCGGCGAACCTGCTGGAGGCGGGCGAGGACGACACCGGCCACTGAGCGCGGCGGGGGTTCCCTCAGTCGTGCGGCGGGCGGTCGGTGAGGCGGTGGTCGGCGAGGTTCAGCGCCTCGTCGACCACGCGGCGCAGATGGCCGTCGCCGAGTGAGTAGATGACCCGGCGGCCTTCCTTCCGGGTGTTCACGAGACCGGCGAGACGCAGCCGGGCCAGATGCTGGCTGACGGCCGGGCGCGCGGCCCCGCACGCCTCGGTGAGCGTCGTGACATCGGCCTCTTGGCCGGTCAGCGCGTGCAGGAGGGCGAGCCGGGTGCGGTCGCCCAGGAGGGCGAGGAGTTCGGCGGCGAGCGCGAACTGTTCCTCGCCGGGGGTTCGCGGATGCGCATCATGCGCAGGTGATAGGTGCATGCGTGCGCTCATACGCACATAATGGTCCCATGGGCGCCGACACGTCCACTCCCGCGCACCGGAAGGGGACCCCCGTGAGCGACCGGCACCACGAGCACGGCCACGGCCACGACGACAGCGGCGGTCACGGCCACTCCCACGATCACGGCACGCCCCACGGCCATGACCACGGTCACGGCCACAGCCACGGCCGCTCGGGGCACGACCACCCGCAGCCCCCTCCCCATCCGCATCCCCACACACACCCCCACAGCACCTCGTCCGGGCCCCTCTCCCGTCTCCGTCACCTCCTCACTCCCCACTCCCACGAGACCGGCGACAAGCTCGACTCCGCGCTGGAGTCCTCGGCGCGCGGTATGCGAGCCCTGTGGGTGTCCCTCGTCGTCCTCGGTACCACCGCCGTGGCGCAGGCGGTCGTGGTCGTGGTCTCCGGATCGGTCGCGCTGCTCGGCGACACGGTGCACAACGCCGCCGACGCGCTCACGGCCGTCCCCCTCGGCATCGCGTTCGTGCTGGGCCGGCGCGCGGCGACGCGTCGCTTCACCTACGGCTACGGCCGGGCGGAGGATCTCGCGGGCATCGTGATCGTGCTGACGATCGCCGCGTCCGGTGCCTTCGCGGCCTGGACCGCGGTCGAGCGGCTGGTCGACCCGCGCCCCCTGCACCACATCCCGGTCGTCGCGGCGGCCGCGCTGATCGGCTTCCTCGGCAACGAGTGGGTCGCCCGGCACCGCATCCGGGTCGGGCGTGAGATCGGCTCGGCCGCCCTCGTCGCGGACGGCCTCCATGCCCGTACGGACGGATTCACGTCACTGGCGGTGCTGGTGGGGGCGGGCGGCGCGGCACTGGGGTGGCAACTCGCCGACCCGCTGGTGGGCCTGGCGATCACGGCCGGGATCCTGCTGGTGCTGCGCGACGCCGCCCGCGAGGTCTTCCGGCGTGTGATGGACGCCGTGGACCCGGAGTTGGTCGACTCGGCCGAACGGGCCCTGCGGGAGGTCCCCGGCGTGCACGGGGTGGGTGAGCTGCGGCTGCGCTGGATCGGACACCGGCTGCGCGCCGAGGTGGCGGTCGTGGTGGACGGCGAGGCGAGTGTGCGACAGGCGCACCGGATCGCCGTCGAGGCCGAACACGCCCTGCTGCACGCCGTACCGAAGCTCACCGCGGCCCTCGTACACGCCGATCCGGCCCCCGCGCCGGGCGAGACGGACCCGCACCTGGCGCTGGCGCATCACATGGTCGCCTGACCGGTCAGGCGATGCCCAGCCCCTCCAGCACCACCGCGTTCGGCAGTTCGGCGAACGCCTTGCCCGGTACCAGCAGCTTGCCGCGCCGCCGGCCACTGCCCACCAGGACGTACGGCAGCTCGACGACCGCCGAGTCCACCAGCACCGGCCAGTCGCCCGGCAGCCCGATCGGGGTGATACCGCCGTACTCCATGCCGCTCTCGCCGGTGGCGGTGTCCATCGGGGCGAACGAGGCCTTGCGGGCGCCGAGTTGGCGGCGGACGACGCCGTTGACGTCGACGCGGGTGGCGGAGAGGACCACGCAGGCGGCGAGTGTGGTCTCGCCGCCGCGCTTGCCCGCGACGACCACGCAGTTGGCGGACTGGTCCAGCAGCTCCTTGCCGTAGTGCTCGACGAAGGTCGCGGTGTCGGCCCACTCGGGGTCCGTGTCGACGTACACGATCTGGTCGGCGGGGACGGTGCCGCGCCAGTGGCGTACACCGTCCGCGACCGGGCGGGTGAGCTCGTCGAGGCAGTCGGGGGCGGCCGTGGCGTGGTCGAAGTGTCCGATGGGAGCGCGCATGACGGCACGCTAACAGCCGCTCCGGTCCGCCCGGTGGGGTGTCTCAGTGCACGAGCGGGACCGACACCGCCATGACCATCTCCACCGGCACGTCGCCCTTGTTGGCGTACGTATGGGGGGTGTTGGCCTCGAAGGACACGCTCGCGCCCTCGGGGACGCGGTAGTCGGTCCCGTCGACGACGAGAGTGAGGTCGCCCGCCATGACATGGACGAGTTCGACCGTCCCTGTGGGGTGCGGGTCGGAGGGGCTGCCGTCGCCCGGCATGAGCCGCCAGTCCCACATCTCCAGCGGTCCGGGCGCCTCGGTACCGGCGAGGAGGCGGTTGTAACTGCCCGCGTCCGTGTGCCACAGCCGTACGGCCTGCTCGGCCGGGACGATCCTGACCTTGGGGCCCTGCTCGTAGTCGAGGAGGGTCGTGATGCTGACGCCGAGCGCGTCACCGATCTTCACGACGGTACCGATGCTGGGGTTGGTCCTGGCCTGCTCGATCTGGATGAGCATGCCGCGGCTGACTCCGGCGCGTCCGGCCAGCACGTCCAGGGTGAAACCTCGCTCGGTACGCCAGCGCTTGACGTTGCGCGCCAGCGACTGGGTCAGCAGGTCGAGATCCGACACATTCCGTCCATGAGTATGCGTCCAATATTTTAGATTACAGAGTTCAATAGAATGAACTATGCTGTGGTGCACCTGATCGTTCACTGAACTGTACTGCGAGGGGCCCGATGACTGCACCGACAGCGCTCTTCGCCCTGGCCACCAGCCTCCTGTGGGGCCTGGCCGACTTCGGCGGAGGGCTGCTGACCCGGCGTACGCCCGCGCTCACCGTGGTCGTCGTCTCGCAGTCGATCGCGGCGGCGGTACTGGGCGCCATCGTGCTCGCGACCGGCGGCTGGAGCGCGGCAGGACCGCAACTGTGGTTCGCGTTCGCCGCGGGGCTCGTGGGACCGGTCGCGCTGCTCTCCTTCTACAAGGCACTCGCTCTGGGCCCGATGGGCGTCGTCTCCCCACTCGGCTCCCTGGCCGTGGCCGTCCCCATCACCGTGGGACTCTTCCTCGGCGAACGCCCCGGGCTGACGCAGGTGGCGGGCATCGCGGTCGCCGTCGTGGGCGTCGTACTCGCCGGCGGGCCCCAGTGGAGAGGCGCCCCCGTGCAGCGGCAGGCGGTTCTTCTCACACTGATCGCCGCGCTCGGCTTCGGCACGGTGTTCGTACTGATCGCGGAGGCGTCCTCGTCGGTGACCGGGCTGTTCCTCGCGCTGTTCGTGCAGCGCCTGACCAACGTCGCCACCGGTGGCGCGGCACTCCTCGTCTCCGTGCGGCGCGGCGGCGCCGCCCTTCCCGAGGGTGGCTTCCCCTGGCCCTCCCTGCCCGCGCTCGCCTTCGTCGGCCTCGCGGACGTCGCGGCGAACGGCACCTACTCCGTCGCCGCCCAGCACGGCCCGGTCACGGTGGCCGCCGTCCTCGCCTCGCTCTATCCGGTGGTCACGGCCCTCGCCGCACGGGGCTTCCTCAGCGAACGGCTGCGCGGAATCCAGGCGGCGGGCGCGGGCCTGGCACTGGTCGGCACGATCCTGCTGGCCACCGGCTGATCAGTACCGATCGGCTTCAGGACGACTCGGCGTCCAGCTCCGCCAGCCGCCCCACGGCCTCCTCGTCCAGCTCCGACAGCGCGAGCAGTTGCTCCGGGGTCACCCCGTCGGGAATCGGGACCGGCGCGGGCGTCCGCAGCGGCGGCTGCCAGCCGTCGACCGCGTCCCAGCGTCGTACGACCCGGGCGGGAGCCCCCGCCACGACCGCGTGGTCCGGCACCGCGCCGCGCACCACCGCGCCGGCCGCCACCACGACGTTCCGCCCGATCCGCGCCCCCGGCAGGATCACCGCCCCGGTGCCGATCCAGCAGCCGGATCCGATCTCCACCGGCTCCATCCGGGGCCACTGCTTGCCGATGGGCACGTGCGGATCGTCGTACGAGTGGTTCGTGGACGTCACATACACATACGGGCCGAAGTAGCAGTCGCTGCCGATCGTGACCGTCGTGTCGGCGATGACGTGGCTGCCGCGGCCGAGCACGACACCGTCGCCGACACGCAGGATCGGGTCGGCGCCGAGGTCGAGGTCGGGCATCAGGCCGGCGGTGAGGGTGACCTGTTCACCGACGATGCAGTGGGCGCCGAGGTGGATCCAGGGTTCGCCGAAGACGGTGCCGAGCGGGAAGGCGAGTCTCGTACCCGTTCCCATCGCGCCGAAGCGCAGCCGCCCCGGGTGCTCGGCCGTCACCGAACCCGTGCGCTGCACCCAGGCCCAGCACGCGTGGACGGCGCGCTGCGCGAGGCGGCGCCGCCATGATGAGAACACGTTCCTGTTGCTGGGCACCCGCTCACCGTACTCAGGGCGGCCTGGGCCCAGCAGGGATCACCGCTGTGATCTTCGCCCCACCGGGGCCGGGCGCGATGGCATACGGTGCCGCTGTATCGCCGCCGACGACAACGAGGAGACGCTGATGACGCAGCAGGCGCTGATCATGGGGATCGGCGGCAAGGACCCGCAGGTGGACCCGGAGGCTTTCACGGCACCGACGTCCGTGGTGATCGGGGACGTCACCCTGCACGCGGGCGCGAGCGTCTGGTACGGCGCGGTACTGCGCGCCGACTTCGGTCCGATCGTCATCGGCGCCGACAGCAACGTCCAGGACAACTGCACCCTTCACGTCGACCCCGGCTTCCCGATCACGGTCGGCGAGCGCGTCTCGGTCGGCCACAACGCCGTGCTGCACGGCGCGACGGTCGAGGACGACTGCCTGATAGGCATGGGCGCCACAGTCCTCAACGGCGCGGTGATCGGCGCCGGTTCCCTGGTGGCGGCCCAGGCCCTGGTCCCCCAGGGGATGCAGGTCCCGCCGGGCTCCCTGGTGGCCGGAGTTCCCGCCAAGGTCAAGCGCCCGCTGACGGAG
Organism: Streptomyces sp. NPDC111656; assembly: GCF_055656965.1. Classification (NCBI taxonomy): domain Bacteria; kingdom Bacillati; phylum Actinomycetota; class Actinomycetes; order Kitasatosporales; family Streptomycetaceae; genus Streptomyces; species Streptomyces sp. NPDC111656. The sequence goes on along the minus strand of NZ_JBVKCA010000001.1, from coordinate 73,342 downwards.
GAGGAACGCCAGGGCCTCACCCTGAACGGCACCTTCTACGTGGACCTGGCAAAGACGCACAAGGAAGCACACGGGAGCTGAAGCGCCCCTTCAGGGGCGCGCGGCTGTGTTCACCATGCGGCGGCTCGGCCGCATGGGCGCGCCCAGCCACGTACAGCCTGCAGACACACGCCGACGGGAACCTACTCGGCAGCCGCCACCGGCTCCCGCTCCCCCGTCTCGATCTCCGCCGCCGCCTTCTTCGCCTTGCGCTTCACGATCAGCATCGAGGCGAGCCCGATGAGCACGGCCACCACGAGCCCGACCCACGAGAACCGCTTCAGCCAGGACTCGGCGACGACACCCACGTAGTAGATGACCGCGGTGGTGCCCCCGGCCCAGATGATCCCGCCCAGCACATTGGCGATCAGGAACTTCCAGTACGGCATCTTCAGCACACCCGCGAGCGGCCCGGCGAAGATCCGCAGCAGTGCGATGAACCGGCCGAAGAAGACGGCCCACATGCCCCACTTCTGGAAGGACCGCTCGGCGGTCGCGACGTGCCCCTCGCTGAAGTGCCTGGGGAACTTCGCTCCCAGCCAGGCCAGCAGGGGGCGCCCGCCCTTGCGGCCGATGGCGTAGCCGATGGAGTCGCCGACGATCGCGCCGATGCTGGCGCACGCCCCGAGGATGACGGGGTTGATGCCCGAGTGCTGCGAGGACAGCAGCGCCGCCGAGACCAGGATGATCTCACCGGGCAACGGGATGCCCAGGCTCTCCAGGCCGATGACCAGGGCCACCAGCGCATAGATGCTGACCGCGGGCACCGTCTCGAGCCAATGCTGGACGTCCAACGCCGGTTCCTCCCGAATCGCACACTTCCCGGCGTGCGCCCGCGACGACGAGCACACGCCGGGAAGCCTACCGCTCAGCCTCGCGCGGCGGCGTCCCACAGGTCGCACCGATGCTCTCGGTGGACGGTCGTGCTCACGATGTTCCCGCCTCGGGAGGCGGTCCGCAGCGAGATCACAGGACCGGCTCCGCCGGGCATCGGGGGCTGCCCGTCGGCACGCGGTACCCCCTCCCTGACGAAGGACCCCCAGTACTGGACCATCTGCCGCGACAGCACCCGGTGCTCCGCGTTCAGCGGGGTGATGAGCCCGAAGTGCTTGAAGAGGTACTGCACCTCGTTCACATGCGTCGCCCCGAAGTCGAAGCCCGTACGGAGATCGCGCAGCGAGGCGAACGGCGGCGAGGTGCGGTCGGCGAACTCGTACGCGTACACGGGCCCGCGCCCGGCGAGCACCCCGTCGAGCCGCAGCGCCGGACACGCCATGAGGTAGTCACCGAAGGCGGTGGCGTAGGCGAGGGTCGGCGACCCGTAGCCGTCGAGCGGATAGCGCTCGAGCACCCGTTCGCCCAGATCGGCGCCCCAGGCGTCCTTCACGACCGCCGGGTACCGCTCGGCGGTGAGCGGGGTGCCGGCATGGTCGAACCGGGCGAACGCGAACAGCCGCCCCTCGTCCTCGTTCGCCCCGTTCAGCACGGGGACCCGGGCCGCGGCCCCTTTCGCGTACGCCTCGAAGGGCTGTACCGGCAGGAAGGCGCCGCCCACGACGGGCCCCCAGTCGAATCCGCCCTGCGCGGCGAGGATCTCCGCGGACGACTTGCCGCGCAGACACGCCGCCGACAGATCGGCGCAGCCCACCTTCCGCGCGAAGGCCGCGCCGGCGGCCACGGCCGCCTCGTGGGTGCGCGCCGCGCAGTTCCCGTACGCGCCGCTCTCGACGATCCCCGCCCGGTACAGGCCCTTCGAGGTCGGCGAGGCCAGCTGGGTGCAGACCGAGCGGCCGCCCGCCGACTCGCCCGCGACGGTGACGCGGCGGGGATCACCGCCGAAGCGGCCGATGTCGGCGCGCACCCAGCGCAGTGCCGCCTGTTGGTCGAGCATGCCGAAGTTGCCCGAGACCCCGTCGCGTGCCTCGCCGTCGAGTCCGGCCGTGGCGAGGAATCCCATGGCGCCGAGGCGGTAGTTGACGGTCACGACGACCGTGCCGGTCTGCCGGGCGAAGGTGTCGGGCACGATGTCCTCGCCCGCGCCCGCGGTGAGCCCGCCGCCGTGCAGCCAGACCATCACCGGCCGGTTTCCGGCGCCTTCGGGGACGTACACGTTGAGGTCGAGGCAGTCCTCGGTGTGGCTGGGCCGCTCGTAGCCGGGGTCCCAACTGGCCGTCTGCACGCACCGGTTGCCGAAGTCCCGCGCGGTGCGCACACCGCGCCAGGGTGCGACCGGCTCCGGGTCCTTCCAGCGGAGAGCGCCGACGGGCGGCTGTGCGTACGGGATGCCGAGGAACTGGCGTCCCTCGGCGGTGACTTCGCCCCGGACCAGCCCGGCGGCGGTGCGCACGACGGTCGGGTCCTGCACGGCGTGCGCCGGTGCCGGGGCGACGTCGGCCGGAGCCGGAGTCGGGGCGGCGAGCACGGCGGCGAGGAGCGCCGCCCCCACCAGCAGCGTGCGCATACGGCCGGATCGGACAGTCTGCCCTCTGGTCACGCGCCCACCTCCACGCTTCCCCGCAGCCGCAGGTCCCGCGACGACGACCCCACCCACACCGCGCGCCGCCCGGTGCCGAGGACCCAGTCGTGCCGCCCCGCGTCCCAGGACGACAGTGTGCGCGGGTCGAGGCGCACCGTCACCCGTCGCCGCTCCCCCGCCCGCAGCGTCAGCCGCCGGTACCCGGCCAGCACCCGTACGGCCTGGTCGAGCCGGAGATCGGGGGACGGCCCCAGGTAGACCTGCGCCACCTCGACACCGTCGCGCCGCCCGGTGTTGCGCACGGTGAAGCCGACCTCTCTCCCCCGGACCCGCAGATCCTCGTACGCGAACGAGGTGTACGAGAGTCCGTGCCCGAAGGGGAACAGCGGGCGCACGCCCTGCGCGTCGTACCAGCGGTAGCCGACGTGGATCCCCTCCGAGTACTCCTCGGTGCCGTTCACGCCGGGATAGCGGCGCGGGTCGCCGGCGACCGGGTGGTGCGCGTCGTCGACCGCGAAGGACTGAGTGAGCCGGCCGCCGGGATCGCAGTCGCCGAACAGGACGGCGGCGGTGGCGGCCGCGCCCTCCTGGCCCGGGTAGTACATCTGGAGCACGGCGGCCGTGCCGTCCAGCCAGGGCATCGAGGTCGAGCAAGAGGTGTTGAGGACGACGGCCGTCCTGGGGTTGGCCGCGGCGACGGCCTTGATCAGCCGCTCCTGGTTGCCGGGCAGCGCGAGGGTGCCACGGTCCAGACCCTCGGTGGCGTCCTCGTAGGCGAACAGGACGACGCTGTGGGCGGCGCGCGCGGCGTCGACCGCCTCGGCGACGTCCTGCGCGCGGGTCGCGCCGGTGATGCGCCGCAGCCGGAACAGCTGTCCCGTGTCGGCGCCCTGGGCGGTGATGGAGACCTGGTGCGCGCCCCGGGAGAGGTTCAGGGCCTTGCGGCGTACGGCGAGTCCGTCGGGCGCCGCGGAGACCAGACCGCCGCTGAAGTACTCGCCGTAGCCGGGCAGCGGCGGGAACAGCTCGACCCCGTCGACGAGCACCGTGGGCCGAATGCCGGAGTAGTGGATGACGAAGGTCCACTCGTCGGCGTCCGCGACGGTGAGCGTCCCCGTGTACGTCCAGGCCCCTCCGGCGGCGACACTCTGGCCCTCGGTGTCGATGCCGGCGGTCAGCGCCCCGTCGGGGATCGCCTTGCCGAAGAGGTCCTCACCGAGCGCGTACGACACCCGGGCGCCGCCTCCCGCGCGGGAGCGGATGGCGTCGAGCGGACTGTCGGCGTGATCCGGGACGACGTGCGCGCTGCCGCCGCCGCTGATGAACGGCAGGGAGCCGGTGGGGCCGATGACGGCGATGCTGCGGGCGGCGGCGCCGGTCAGGGGCAGTGCGTGTCGCTTGTTGCGCAGGAGCGTCGCGCCCGCCTTGGCGACCTCCAGGGCGACGGCCGCGCCCGCCTTCGGGTCGCGGGCGGGACGGGGCGGGACGCTGCCGTCGAGCAGCCCGAAGCGGTCCATCACCGCGAGGACGCGGCGTACGGCCCGGTCGACGTAGGACTCGGCCACGGCTCCGCTCTGCACGGCCGTCTTCAGGGCGGCCCCGAAGTACGTCCCGTCCGGCATCTCCATGTCGAGGCCCGCGGTGAGGGCGGTGACGGTGCTGTGGGCCGCGAACCAGTCGGTCATCACCCAGCCGCCGAAGCCCCACCGCTCGCGCAGGATGTCGGTGAGGAGCGTCTTGTTCTCGCAGGCGAAGGTGCCGTTGACCTTGTTGTACGCGCCCATGACCGCGCCGGTGCGGGCGGCGACGGCCGCCTCGAAGCCGCGCAGTTCGACCTCGTGCATGGTCTGCTCGTCGACCCGCACGTCGATGGACATGCGGTCCTGCTCCTGGTTGTTCAGCGCGAAGTGCTTGACGGTCGCGATGAGGCCCTCGCCCTGGATGCCGCGGATCTCGGCCGCGACCAGGTCACCGGCGAGCAGCGGGTCCTCGCTGAAGGTCTCGAAGTTGCGGCCCGCGTACGGGGTGCGGATGAGGTTGACCATCGGGGAGAGCAGCACGTCCTGGCCCAGGGCACGGCCCTCGCGCCCGATGACCTGCCCGTAGCGGCGGGCCAGGCCGGGGTCGAAGGCGGAGGCGAGGAGCACCGGGGCGGGCAGGGCGGTGGCGTGCCGGGTGACACGGACTCCGGCGGGGCCGTCGGCGAGGCGGAGCGGAGGGATGCCGAGGCGGGGTACTCCGGGTATGTACCCGGCCTGGCCGAGCGAGGCGGGGTCGGTGGCGCCGTGCAGCAGGGAGATCTTCTCGTCAAGAGTGAGTTTGACCATCAGACCCTCTACGCGAGGGCCGGCGCCGGATCTGGACTCCGCCCGGGCGAGCGGAACGGGGCCGGTGGCGGTGGTGGCCGCCGCGGCGACCGCGATGGCGCCGCCCAGCAGACGCAGGGTCGAACGCCGGGAAAACCCTTGGGAAGCAGCGTGGGACATGAGCCGTCACTCCTTCGGTGCGCGGGCACGTCGTCGTGAACCGCGGGTACGCGCGCCGACGACAACGGCCGCGTTCGGCCCTTGAACACACCAGGCATCAGGCCGGACGTGACACGCCGTCACACAGCACGGGTACGGCGCGAAAACTATGACTGCCGGTGACTCGTGTCAATGAAATGAACAAGAACCGCCGACACCCCGACAACAACCGAAGAAACCACAGCAGGGACCGCAGCAGAGACCGCAGTACGGACCGCAGTAGGGACCGCGGCGAGGGTGGGTTATGCCGACGCCGGGCCTCCCCTCACCACCAGTTCCGCGTTGCGGTCCCCGGCACCGCCCGCCCAGCCCTCCTGGACGCCGCCCTTCATGCTCTCGGCGAGGCCGGGAGCGTTGTAGGCCACTTCCCGGTACAGGGAGGCGAGTCCCACGGCCGACAGGTCGTCGAAGTCCCGGGCGGTGCGGTGCGGCGCGGCGGACTCGACGAGAGTGGTGAACAGGGACACCGTGCCGTCCCCGTTGTCGGTCAGCTCGATCAGCCGGGCGTGGTGCGGATAGTCCACGTGGGAGGCGGTGTTGACCTCCCAGAAGGAGCGGGCGGGCGTCGCGTGCGCGTGCGGCGTGATCCGGTTGACGTGACTGTGCCCGTTGATCCAGGCCACCACGTTCGGGAACCGGCTGAGCAGGGCGATGACCTCCGCTCCGTCGTGGCGCGGCTCGTCCGTGCGGGCGGCGTCGGGACGGCGGGTCATGCTGGGGCTGTGGTGGTGGCTGAAGACCAGGATGTGGGCGTCGTCGGCCCCGGTGTTGCGGACGAGCCGGCCGTCCGCGTCGTAGGACCGGGAGCTGTGCGCGGCCAGGGTCCTTTCCAGCCAGCGGAGTTGGTCGCTGCCGAGTGAACCCTCGTAGTGGCCGCTGCGGTACGTCGTGTCGATGCTGATGCCGAGGACGTTCTCGGCCACCTTGAAGGAGTAGTACATCCGCTCGCCGTCCAGGTTGTCCTGGGTGTAGCCGTGGCCGACCGGACCGGCACCGGCGTGGGCGGGGTCGAGATGCGCGGCCAGATAATCGTGCGGGGTGCACAGCCGACGCCGCTCGTCGGCGGTCACGGTCCGCGCCGAGGCCGCGTTCCTGGTCAGGATCGCCTTGAGCACCTTGCTCTTCGGATCGTCGCCCGACCCGAGCGCCTTGGCGTAGGCGGCCGCGTCCGCGGCGGACACCGACAGCAGTTTGCGGGACCCGACGGCGAAGTCGTTCAACGCGGGCGACAGACAACCGCCGGGCAGATCGTCGTGGTTGCCGACCGTGGAGTACCAGGGGATGCGCAACCCCGGGCTGGTGATCGGGCGGGTGGCCGCGGCGAGGAAGCCGGGGATCAGGGGCAGTCCGCGCCGCTTGTCGAGGTCGCGCAGGTGGGGGTCCCCGGGGTGCCAGTACAGGGGGAGACCGGAGTTCTGGGCGCCTTCGTACACCCGCGGGTCACCGGTGTTCGGCGTGATCCGGCCACCGCTCATCACGGTCAGGAACCACTCCAGCTCGATCGCGGAGTTGTTGTCGACGTTGTCGCCCGTGGTCATCACGAAGGCGGGGCGCAGCCTGGTGTTCGGTCCTCCGCCGAGCGCGTTCACCTGCTCGACGAGCGCGACCGCCCCTGCCACCGTCAGCGCCTCCTGCGCCCGCCACGACGAGGCCCCGCGCGAGCGCAGGAACTCGGTGCGCAGCGGGTTCTGCACGTCGGCGAGATGGAGGTCGGTGAACTGTACGAAGCACGCGAGCGGGGTACGTCGGCCCTGGCGCCCGGCACCAGGCGTGGCGAGCTCCTTGCGGACGACCAGGGGCCAGCCGGGGCCCGAGACCATCCGTCGGTAGGTGCCGGCGTGGGCGCTGCCGCCGAGGCGGGCCGTCGTCTCCAGGGTGGTCAGGGCGTACGGCGCCGCCCGCGGGGCGCTGCGGGGCGACGGCTGGGCGACGGTCCGTGCGGCGGGCTCGACCGCGGGGTATTCGCGCTGGCGCGGCAGGAGCGCCCCCGCACTGGTTCCGGCGACGCCGGCCGCTGCTGTGGCGCCCGAGACGAGCAGAAATCGACGACGGTTGACGGCGGCGGATACAGGTTCGGTTCCGGCCATGGGGTGACCCTCCGGTGCCTCCGAGCGATTTACTTGCTGGAACCACTCAGCCAGGCCGCGGGGACACGGGCGTGGCGTCGCCGTGAACGCCTCCGGAACAGGCGGAACGCCACTTGGCCCCGGTGTTTCCGAGGGCGTCGCCCGGCCCGGTTGAGGTCCGACGCGACGCGGACCAGGGCCTTCCGGGGCCGTTCCGCCATCGGCCCCAAAGTCCCTTGACGCACGTGATGTTACCGATAACATCACTGAGTCTGGGAACGCTCCCAGCCCGAAGCCCAGGCTCGAGAACGAGAACGAGAACGAGAACGAGAACGAGAACGGGGCCGGGGCCGGGAGACGAGTGACCGCACCCCACCGCGCCCGCACTGCACTCGCACCGCGCCACGGCACTCGCACTCGCACTCGCACCCACTCCCACACCCCGCCGAAACCGACGCCCGCCCCCAACCCGGACCGGAGAAGTCCCGATGCCGCATCTCCTGCGCGTCCCCGCGCCCCCCGCACCGCCCCTGACCGGCCATCTCCCCTTCACCGACGCCCCGGGGGCGCCCGACCCCATCGAGGTGACCAGCCGCTACCTCACGCGCGGCGGCCGCCCCTGGTTCCCGGTCTCCGGCGAGTTCCACTACGCGCGCTACCCGGCCCGGGACTGGGAGGAGGAGCTGCTGAAGATGAAGGCGGGCGGGGTCACCGTCGTCGCCAGTTACGTCATCTGGATCCACCACGAGGAGATCGAGGGCCGCGTCCGCTTCGACGGCGACCGCGATCTGCGGCGCTTCGCCGAGTTGTGCGCCCGGCACGGCCTGGACTTCATCCCGCGCATCGGCCCCTGGTGCCACGCGGAGGTCCGCAACGGCGGCTTCCCGGACTGGCTGCTCGCCCGCACCCGCGCGCCCCGCACCGACGACCCCGCCTATCTGGAGCCCGTACGCGGCTGGTTCACGGCGATCGCGCACCAGCTGCGCGGGCTGGACCGGGCGCACGGCGGTCCGATCGTCGCGATCCAGATCGAGAACGAGCTCTACGACCAGCCCGGCCACCTCCTCACTCTGAAGCGGATGGCCCAGGAGGCGGGCCTGAGTGCGCCGCTGTGGACGTCCACGGCGTGGGGCGGGGTCCGACTGCCGTCCGACGAACTGCTCCCGCTGTATGGCGGCTACACCGAGACGTTCTGGACGGAGGCGGACGGCGGCTGGCCGGACACCTGCCGCAAGCACTTCTTCTTCACCCATCAGCGGGACGACGAGGGCATCGGCGCCGACCTGCGCCCGACGACCGTACGCGGCGGCGACCCCACGCCCACGGACCGCTTCCCCTGGGCCACCTGCGAGCTCGGCGGCGGCATGGCCGTCGCCTACCACCGCAGGCCGCGCGTCGAGCCCGACGACATCGGCGCGCTCGGCCTCACCAAGATCGGCTGCGGTTCGGTCTGGCAGGGCTACTACATGTTCCACGGCGGCACGAACCCGGCGGGTGAACTCACCACGCTCCAGGAGTCCCACGCCACCGGCTACCCCAACGACCTGCCCGTGCTCACCTACGACTTCCAGGCGCCGCTGGGCGAGTACGGTCAGGTCCGGCCCTCGTACCACGCGCTGCGTCTCCAGCACCTGCTGCTGGCCGACTTCGGCGACCTGATCGCCCCCATGGAGTCCGTCCTGCCCGAGCGGCAGCCCGCCTCCCAGTCCGACCGGGACACCCTGCGCTGGGCCGTGCGCGGCGACGGCGCCTCCGGCTTCCTGTTCGTCAACAACCACCAGCCGCACGAACCGCTGCCGGCCCACCCGGGCACCACCTTCACGGTCGACTTCCCCGACGCTCCCGCCCTGACGTTGCCCAGCGCCCCGGTCACCGTCCCGACCGGCGCGTACTTCTGCTGGCCGCTGCGTCTGAACGTCGCCGGTCTACGGCTCGACTGGGCCACCGCCCAGCCCGTGTGCCGGGTCCAGGACGACGGGCGTACGGTCCTGGTGCTGGCCGCCACCGACGGCATTCCGGTCGAACTCGCCCTGGACGCGGGCACGGTCGCGTCCGTCGACACGCCCTCCGGCGAGGTCACCGAGGCCGACGACCGGTTCCTGATCACCGGTCTGCGCCCGGGCACCGACGCCTTGGTCCAGGTGAAGACCGCGGACGGCGACGACATCGGCCTGCTCGTCCTCGACGCCGACAGCGCGCGCACCGCCTACCGGGGCACGGCCTGGGGCGCCGAGCGGCTGGTGCTCTGCCCGGACGGGGTCGTCTTCGACCAGGACGCACTTCGCGTGCACAGCTCGGCTACACGGCCCTCCTTCGCCGTACTCCCCGCGCCGGCAAGGGTGTTGACGGTGGCCGGCACTCCGCTGTCGACGACGGCCGACGGCCCGTTCACCCGTTGCACGATCGCCGAAGGGGTCGACGCCGAGGACACCGCGCTCGCCGCCACCCTGGTGCGCCCCGCGGGACCGCCGCCCGCGCTCACGACGGGCCCGTTGGGGCGGGCCAGCGCCCCGACGGACGAGCACTTCACGACCTCCGCGGCCGAGTACCGCGTGGAGGTCCCGGACGAGCTGCTGCGTGAACCGTCCGGCACGCTCCTGCGCTTTCACTGGACGGGCGACGTGGGGCGCGCGTACGTCGGGGACACCCTCGTCGCCGATCAGTTCTTCTCCGGCCGCCTCTGGGACCTCGGTCTCGACCGGCTCCCCTCCGAAGCCCTGCGCGCCCATGGCCTGACGCTGCGGCTGCTGCCCCGGGCCGCCGGCGCTCCGGTGTACGTGCCCGAGCAGGCGGGCGACGTCACGGGACGGGCGGCCGTGTGGCGCGTCGAGTGGGTGACCACCCGCGCCTGGGAGATCACGGCGGACAGGGCGTAGGTCCTGTCGTCACATTCCCGTCGTCCGCCCGGAGGGCGGGCCTCGCGGCGTCATGGGGGTCCCCCCTGCTCGAGCGGAGTCGAGAGCTTGGGGGAGCGTGCTCTCGGCGTGCCGGGCACAGGCCCTCGTACTGGATGTACTTGGGTCTGTGCCCGGTGCGGCGAAGGGGGTCCCTCCCTGTTCGAGCGAAGCCGAGAACTTGGGGGCGCGTGCATGGCGTCGCGAGGCAGACGGGAATGTGACGACAGGGCCTGGAGGCGGCCGACGCGGCAGGCGGGCCTATCCTGTGGGCCTGCCGGGCGGATCGGGACAGACCGCCGCCGAGACGTCGGAGGATGCGCCCCCATGACCCGAGGTGCCACGGACGGCGCCGTCCCCCACGGAACCGAGGGGCCCAAGGGACGCAGCCGGCGCAGCTTCGCGGGGGCGCGCCCGGTGATGGACGACGTGGCCCGTCTGGCCGGTGTCTCGAAACAGACGGTCTCCCGGGTGCTCAACGACAGTCCCGCGGTGCGGCCCGAGACCCGGGAGGCGGTCGTGGCTGCCATGCGCGCACTCGGCTACCGGCCGAGCCGCAGCGCGCGTTCCCTGGCCAGTGGCAGGACGCGGATGCTCGGGGTGATCTCGTTCGACGCGGCGCGCTACGGGCCCGCCTCCATCCTGACCGCGATCAACTCGGCCGCCCAGGAAGCCGGTTACCTGGTCAGTTCCATCGCGCTCGACACGGCCGACCGGGACACCCTGGTGCGCGCCGTGCACACGCTGTCGGCCGAGGGGGCGGACGGCCTGCTCGCCATCGCACCGCAGCGCTGGGTGGGCAGGGCCCTGGCGGAGGCGGCGCTCGACGTCCCCCTGATGGTCCTGGAGAACGACCTCGGGGACGACGCCTCCTACGTCACCGCGGACTCCCGCGACGGGGCGCGGCAGGCCACCGAGCACCTGCTGAAGCTCGGCCACGGCACGGTTCACCACATCGCGGGCCCCACGGGCTGGCTGTCCGCCGAGCGCCGCCTGGAAGCGTGGCGGGACACCCTTCGGGCGGCGGGGGCCGAGGTCCCCGAGCCGCTCATCGGCGACTGGAGCGCGGACTCCGGGTACGCGCTGGGCCGCCGGCTGGCCGCGCGCGCCGAGGTCACGGCGGTGTTCGCCTCCAACGACCAGATGGCGCTCGGCGTGCTGCGCGCCCTGCACGAGGCCGGGCGGCACGTTCCGGACGACGTCAGCGTCGTCGGCTACGACGACATCCCCGAGGCCGCCCACATGCTGCCCCCGCTGACGACCGTGCGTACCGACTTCGCCGCGACGGGCCGACGTTCGCTTCAGCTGCTGCTGGCGCGCATCGACGGTTCGACGAAGCCCCGGATCGATCACATCGAGCCGGTCCGGCTCGTCGTACGCCGCAGCACGGGCCCCGCGCGGCGGGGGTGATGACTCGCGGGCGGTGACGCGCCGGGAAACGCCGGGCGGGCCCGCCCGGCGCCAGGGGGTGGCGTTCGGATCACCCCGGGTCCGCGGCGATCCGAACGACGTCTCCCGGACCGAGCGGACCCGCCGCCGTTCCGTTCGCTCGGCTCAGCCGTTCGGCCGCAGGGTCCAGACGACCGTCATCTCGCCCGTGACGGCGCCGTCCGCGCGCTGGATGGCGATGTCCACGGGGAACTCGGGGCGCTGACCCGCGTCGAGCTCGGCGACGACCTCCGCGGCCGGGCGGCCGAGGGTCGCGGTGGCCGTCACGGGGCCCATCGCGAGCTTCTTGTACGCGATCTCGGCGCTGACCGCGAGCGGCACGGCGCGCGACAGCTGCTCCCCGAACGCGGCGAGGACGATCGCCCCGCTCGCCGACTCGCCGAGGGTGAACATCGCTCCGGCGTGCGGCCCGCCGACGTGGTTGTGGTAGTCACTCTGGTCCGGCAGGGCCACCACGGCCTTGTCCGGCGTGGTCTCCACGAACTCGAGGTTCAGTGTCCGGGCCATCGGCACCGTGGCGGCGAGCATCTCGCCGATCGTCATCTGGTCTGCGCTCATGCCCGCATGTTACCCACGAGTAGATAATCTTGACAGGCCCCCCACCGGTCGATCTCCGTCGCCGCGTGTGAAGAAATCGAAAAAGTGCGCCCCCGATTCCTGACCGGTACATGGCTGACGAGCTCCGGTGACCGAAACGTGTCACAGGCGCCACTAGGGTTGTGGCCCATGTGGCCAGGACAGCAGCCGCCCGGGGGCGAGCAGAACCCGCAGGACCAGAACCCGTACCAGCAGCCGGGTTACCAGCAGCCGAATCCGTATCAGCAGCCCGGATACCAGCAGACGGGGTACCCGCAGCAGGGGCAGCAGCCGGCCCCCTACGGACCCCAGCCGGGGCAGCCCCAGTGGGGAACGCCGGCCCCCGGGGGCGCGCCCCAGCCGCCGGGCGGTGGCGGAAACAGGACCAAGGTCATCGCCATCACGGCGGCCACCGCCGTGGTCGTGACCGCCGGTGTGACGGGCTTCCTCGTCCTGGGCGGCGGCAAGAAGGACGACAACGCGGGCAAGGACGCCTCCACATCGCCCAGCGCGTCCGCCACCACGTCCCCCAGCGCGAGCGGAAGCGGTGACAACCCGCGCGGCACCGACGAGGAGAAGCCGACGATCGCGGGCTGGAAGGTCGTCATCAACCCCAAATGGGGCACCGCCTTCGACGTCCCCCCGGACTGGAACGTCCGTACGCCCGGCACGTTCATCGGCTTCGACGACGAGCAGAAGGGTGACGGCTCCGCATACATCGGCATGTCCGCGCCCGCTTTCCTCAAGGAGAAGTGGTGCACGTCCGACGACGACAAGGACGGCCGCACGGACGACACGGCGCTGGCCGCGGCCGGCACCAAGGGGGAGAGCGGCGCCAAGAACACCGACATCATCGCCCGCGGCGACTCGGCCGCCTGGGCCTTCGGCGGCTACACGGACCAGGCGAAGGCCTCGGAGAAGCTGCTGAAGATCGGCAAGCCCCAGCCGTACACGACGGCTTCGGGCATCAAGGGCAGCGTCGCGACGTCGTACACGGTCGGTGTCCCCAAGAAGGGCAAGTGCGACTCCGACGGCACGGCGACCTCGTTCGGCTTCAAGAACTCGGCGGGCGACTTCGTTTCCTGGTCGTTCTACGGCGCGAAGGGTGTCAGTGACGAGGTCCCGGACGCGACCGTGCGGAAGATCCTCAGCACCGTACGGCTGCACGGTACCCCGACGCATTCCTGAGCCCACGCCGTACGGGGGCGGGCTGCCGGACGGTGCCCGGTCCTCGCGTCGACGGTTTGGCAAGCGGGGACCGCGGCAGCGATAGTCGGCCGGTGATCTCCACCGCCGACGCCTCCCACCGCTCCCGCCGCCCCTCCTGGGCGGGCCGCAACTACACCCTGCTCACCGCCGCCGCGGTCGTCACCAACCTGGGCAGCCAGGGCGCACTGATCGCCTCGGCGTTCGCGGTGCTGGAGGCGGGCGGCGACGGGGGTGACGTGGGGCTGGTGGCGGCGGCTCGGACGCTGCCCCTGGTGCTCTTCCTGCTGATCGGCGGAGCGGTCGCGGACCGGCTGCCTCGCCATCGGGTGATGGTCGCGGCCAACGCCCTGAACTGCGTCTCACAGGCGGTGTTCGCGCTCCTCGTCCTCGCCGGTGACGCGCGGCTGTGGCAGATGATGCTGCTGTCCGCGCTCGGCGGCACCGGGCAGGCGTTCTTCAGCCCGGCGGCCGAGGGCATGCTGATGTCCTCGGTGAGCGGGGAGCAGGCGAGCCGCGCCTTCGCCATGTTCCGGATGGCGATGCAGGGCGCCGGCCTGGGCGGCGCGGCCCTGGGCGGGGCGATGGTGGCCGTGGTCGGGCCCGGCTGGGTGCTCGCCGTGGACGCGGTGGCGTTCGCGGTCGCCGGGGCACTGCGGTCGTTCCTCGACGTGAGTCACATACCGCCGCGCGAGCCCGGCGGCGGGCTGCTGTCCGATCTGCGCGAGGGCTGGCGGGAGTTCGTCGGACGGCCGTGGCTGTGGACGATCGTCGCCCAGTTCTCCGTGGTGGTCGCGGTCGTCGGCGCCGCCGACGCGGTCTACGGTCCGCTGGTCGCCCGGGACAGCCTCGGCGGGCCGGGGCCATGGGGGCTCGCGCTCGGCGCGTTCGGTGCCGGAACCGTCGGCGGCGCACTGCTGATGACCCGCTGGAAGCCGCGCCGCCTGCTGCTCGCGGGCACCCTCTGCGTCTTCCCGCTCGCCGCCCCGGCCGCAGCGCTCGCCGTGCCGGTCCCGGTGGGTCCGCTGTGTGCCGTGATGTTCGTCAGCGGTGCGGCGATCGAGGTCTTCGGGGTGTCGTGGATGACCGCGCTGCACCAGGAGATCCCCGAGGACAAGCTCTCCCGCGTCTCGGCGTACGACTGGTTCGGCTCGATCGCGATGGTCCCGCTGGCCACCGCCCTGGCGGGCCCGGCGGAACAGGCCCTCGGGCGTACGGCCGCCCTGTGGGGCTGTTCGGCGCTGGTCGTCGTGGTCACGGCAGCGGTGCTGTGCGTGCCGGACGTGCGGAATCTGACCCGGCGGACCAAGGCGGTGGCCCACGGGTCAGCGGTGGCGGAGTTCGAGCTCCGGTCAGCCGATGCTGAAGGCACCGCCGGGCGGCTCGGGTGAGGGAACCGCGTCCTCGTCACGCACGGGTGCGGCGAAGCCGATGAACTCCCGCAGCGCCGCGCCGCTTTCGACGCGCGCCGGAAAGGCGTCGGCGGCCGTGCGGCGGGCGAGGACGGCCGTGTCGAGCGGGCGGTGGGAGGCCACGAGCACCGCGTTGCCGAAGCGCCGGCCACGCAGCACACCGGGTTCGGCGATCAGGGACAGCTCCTCGAACACGGTCGCGAACGTGGCGAGTTGAGAGCGCAGGAAGGCGAAGGGCGCGGCGTCGGCGAGGTTGGCCAGATAGACGCCGTCCTCGCGCAGCACGCGCGCGGCGGCGCGCGCGTACGCCGTGGACGTCAGGTGCGCCGGGACGCGCGCGCCGCCGAAGACGTCCGCGATCACGATGTCGGCGGAGGCGGGCTCGGCGGATTCGAGCCAGCCCCGCGCGTCCGCGCCGTGCAGCGTGATGCCCGCGTCCTCGGGCACGGGCAGGTACTCGCGGACCAGGTCCAGCAGACCCAGATCGGCCTCCACCACGTCCTGCCGTGAGCCGGGGCGGGTCGCGGCCACATAGCGGGGCAGCGTCAGGGCTCCGCCGCCGAGGTGGAGCACGTCCAGGGGCCGGCCCGGCGCCACGACCGTGTCCAGGACGTGCCCGAGCCGTCGGGCGTACTCGAACTCCAGATGGGTCGGCTCGTCCAGATCGACGTACGACTGCGGTGCGGCGTCGACCGTGAGCAGCCAGGCCCGCTTCCGGTCCACGTCCGGCATCAGCTTGGCGGTTCCGTGGTCCACGGTGCGTGTCACGGGTATCGGCTCGTCCACAGGTCCATTGTGCCGCCCCTTCAGGAGCGTGGTCGTCGCTGCCGGACCGCGCGGCCGCGGCCTCTCCGATGGGGATCGATACGAGCCGATGCCCGCTCCCGCCGTAGCGGGAGCGGGCACCCTCGTCCTGCCCTCGGCCGTCAGCCCACCGAGGTCACCGTCCCCGCGCCGACCGTCCGGCCGCCCTCGCGGATCGCGAAGCCGAGCCCCGGCTCCAGCGGCGTCTCGCGCCCGAGCTCGACCGTCATCGTGACGGTTTCACCGGGCCGGGCGACCGCGCGTTCACCGAGGTCGACGTCGCCTACCACGTCCGCGGTGCGGATGTAGAACTGCGGCCGGTACCCGGTGGAGACCGCTGTCGTACGGCCGCCCTCGCGCGTCGACAGGACGTACACCTGCGCCGTGAAACGACTACTGGGGACGACGCTGCCGGGCGCGGCGACGATGTGCCCGCGGCGTACGGCGTCGCGGGGCACCCCGCGCAGCAGCAGCGCCACGTTGTCCCCTGCCTGCGCCTCGTCCATGGGCTTGCCGAAGGTCTCCAGGCCGGTCACCACCGTGTCGACGGCCGCGCCGAGCACTTCGACGCGGTCGCCGACCCGGATCGTGCCGCGCTCGACCGCGCCGGTGACGACCGTCCCGCGCCCGGTGATCGTGAGCACGTTCTCGACCGGCAACAGGAACGGCGCGTCGAGGTACCGCTCGGGCATGGGCACATAGGTGTCCACCGCGTCGAGCAGCGCGTCGATCGCCGCCGTCCAACGGGGGTCCCCCTCAAGAGCCTTGAGGCCGGACACCCGTACGACGGGTACGGACTCTCCCCCGTAGCCGTGCGCGGAGAGCAGCTCGCGGACCTCCAGCTCCACGAGGTCGGTGAGCTCCTCGTCGCCCGCGTCGGCCTTGTTCAGGGCGACGACGATGTGGTCGACGCCCACCTGCCGGGCGAGCAGCACGTGCTCGGCGGTCTGCGGCATGATCCCGTCGAGCGCGGAGACGACGAGAATCGCCCCGTCGAGCTGCGCGGCGCCGGTGACCATGTTCTTGACGTAGTCGGCGTGACCCGGCATGTCCACGTGCGCGTAGTGGCGGGTGTCGGTCTCGTACTCGACGTGCGCGATGTTGATGGTGATGCCGCGCGCGGCCTCCTCCGGCGCCCGGTCGATCCGGTCGAACGGTACGTATCGGGTACTGCTGCCGGAGCCGCGCTCGGCGAGGACCTTGGTGATGGCGGCGGTCAGGGTGGTCTTGCCGTGGTCGACATGACCCATCGTGCCGATGTTCAGGTGCGGTTTGGTGCGGACGTATGCCGTCTTGGACATGGCGGTACCTCGAAGCCTCTTGAGTGTCAGCGGAGCTGAGTGATGGCCCCGGCGCTCAGCGGCCGGGACGGGGACCCCAAGGACTTGCCGACCCTCCCCCTGCGGGGTCCGCCGGACGATCCGGGAAGGGTCAGCTTCGGGCGCCGTCGACGGCGGCCACGATGATCGGGACGGCAGCCTTCGGCGCATCCGCGACTGCGGATGCTGCGAAGAGGAAGGCGTGCCGGAACATGAGGCGATCATCGCCGACGTATCCGGCCACGTCGAATGGTTTTTCTCGCCACGGAGGCGGTTGTTGCGGGTGTTTCTTTCGGTGTGTCGGGGGTCGAAGTGTCTGGTCTGCGGTTGATGCGTCAGGAGCCGATGTTCTTGAGTGCCTCACGTACGGAGAGGGGAGCGAGCCGCCCCCGTTCCCGGGCGACGAAGGCCCGTACCGCCTCCGGATCCGTCTTCGCGTACTCGCGCAGACACCAGCCGATCGCCTTGCGGACGAAGAAGTCGGGATGCCCCGACTGCCGTACGCAGTAGGCGAAGAGCCGCTCGGTGTCGGTCGTCTCCTTGTAACGGAGCTGGTGGAGCAGGGCCGTACGGGCGACCCACAGGTCGTCGTCCTCGATCCACGCGTCCATGTCGCTCCTCAGCTTCGGATCGGCGGCCACGAGGCCTCCCACCACGTGGGAGGCGAGTGCGTCGACGGTGTCCCACCAGGAGACCGTGCCGATGAGATGGCGCGTCACCGGGAGGAAAGCGGAAGAGAGTTGCCTCACATGACGGCGCAGGTAGTCGACGGCGAAATAGTGGTACTCGCGCTCCGGCAACGCCCAGCAGCGCAGGGCCACGGCGGTGCAATCGGCCTCTACAGGGGCCGCTGTTGCGAGGAGGACCGTGCGGGACAGCGCGCGGCGATCGGGCGTGGTCAGACCGAGGAAGGGGGCGACGTCCTTCATGTACGCGCCCATGGACACGGCCCGTTCCGGATCGGCCGCCGCGCCGTAGGTGGCGGTGAGCCGTTCCAGCACGGTGTCCGCGAGGGAACTGTTCGGCACCTCGAACCGCGCACCCGACGTTCCGGAAGCTGTGACGCCCATGAGACGAACCATACGGCGATCACACACACGGGTCGGTTAGTGTCGCCGAATGCTCGATGCCACCACCCGCTCTGGGGGCACCGCCACAGCCGTTCCCCCGGCTCCCGTCGCTGAGCTCTCCCTCGCCGCGGAGTTCGCCGTCTCCACGCCCACGGGCCTCGCCGCCCGTTGCACGAGAGTCCTGCTCTCGCCCTGGTCGCGGCTCTCCCTGCTGCTGGTGCTGCTCGCGGCGGCCGCGTCGAGCGTGCTGCTCTTCGAACCGCAGCGGCTGCTGTCCGACGGCTGGCCGCCACAGCTCAGCGGCGCCGCGGCGGCCGTGGTGTTCTCGGTGGCGTACGGGCTGTGCACGGTGGCGTTCGTGCCCCGGCCGCTGCTCAACCTCGCGGCGGGCGCGCTCTTCGGCTCGCAACTGGGCCTCGGCACCGCGCTCGCGGGCACGGTGCTCGGCGCCGGCGTGGCGTTCGGGCTCGGCCGGATCCTCGGGCAGGACGCGCTGCGCCCGCTGTTGCGCGCCCGCTGGCTGAAGGCGGCCGACGGACAGCTCAGCCGGCACGGCTTCCGCACGATGATGATGGCCCGGCTCTTCCCCGGCGTGCCCTTCTGGGCGGCGAACTACTGCGCGGCCGTCTCCCGCATGGGCTGGCTGCCGTTCCTCCTCGCCACCGCCCTGGGATCGATCCCGAACACCGCCGCGTACGCCGTCGCGGGCGCCCGGGCCTCGGCGCCGACCTCTCCCGCCTTCCTGATCGCCATGGGCTTCATCGCGCTGCCGGCCCTGGTCGGCGCGGTGGTGGCCTGGCGCAAGCGCCACCACCTGTGCGGGGACTGATCAGTGCCGGGGACTGATCGACCTCCGGCACTGATCAGTCCCCGGCACGGCGGCTCTCGGCACGGCGGCTCTCGGGGAGGCGGCTCCGGGCGGCGGACGACCCGGGCCGTCCGGGGTTACACGGCCTCGATGACCATCGCGTTGGCGAGTCCGCCCGCCTCGCACATCGTCTGCAGGCCGTAGCGGGCCCCGCGCTCGCGCATCGCGTGCACGAGGGTGGTCGTCAGCCGGGTACCGCTCGCACCGAGCGGGTGGCCGAGCGCGATCGCCCCGCCGTGCACGTTGACCCGGGACAGATCCGCGCCCGTCTCCTGCTGCCAGGTCAGGACGACGCTCGCGAAGGCCTCGTTCACCTCGAAGAGGTCGATGTCGCCGAGGGCGAGCCCCGCCTTGCGGAGCACCTTCTCGGTGGCCGGGATGACGCCCGTGAGCATCAGCAGCGGGTCGGAGCCGGTGACGGCGAAGCTGTGCAGGCGGGCGAGCGGGCGCAGGCCGAGCCTGGCCGCGGTCTCGCTCGACGTGATCAGCACGGCCGACGCGCCGTCGTTGATCGGGCTCGCGTTACCCGCGGTGACGGACCAGTCGATCTGCGGGAAGCGCTCGGCGTAGGCCGGGTCGTAGTAGGCGGGCCTGAGCCCCGCGAGTACCTCCGTGGTGGTGGCGGGCCGGACACTCTCGTCGCGCGTCACGCCCTCCAGGGGCGCGACCTCGGCGTCGAAGCGGCCGTCGGCCCAGGCCGTGGCCGCCTTCTGGTGCGAGCCCGCCGCGAAGGCGTCCATCTGCGCGCGCGACAGGCCCCACTTGGCGGCGATGAGCTCGGCGCTGATGCCCTGCGGCACCAGGCCCTCGGGGAAGCGCGCCGCGATCCCGGGTCCGAAGGGATCCTCGGTGCCTCGGACGTTCGAGCCCATCGGCACACGGCTCATCGACTCCACACCGCAGGCGACGACCATGTCGTACGCCCCCGACAGGACGCCCTGGGCCGCGAAGTGCACGGCCTGCTGGGACGAGCCGCACTGGCGGTCCACGGTGGTCGCGGGCACCGTCTCGGGGAAGCCCGCCGAGAGCGCCGCGTACCGGGTGATGTTCGCGGCCTGCTCGCCCACCTGGCTGACGGTGCCGCCGATGACGTCGTCGATCAGCGCCGGATCGACTCCGGAGCGCTCGACGAGCGTGCGCAGTGTGTGGGCGAGGAGCTCCACGGGGTGGACGTGGGCGAGGGAGCCGTTCGGCTTGCCCTTGCCGATGGGGGTGCGTACGGCTTCGACGATGACGGCGTCACGCATGGTTGATCTCCAAACTCACCGAGTTTGTTTTCCAAACCCACTAGGTGACTCGAGAGTAACTCAGTGGGTTGGACAAGCCAACCCACCCCCTAGACTCGTGGCATGAAGCACGCCCGCCCCTGTTCGATCGCCGACACGCTCGCTCTCGTCGGCGAGAAGTACTCACTGTTGGTACTGCGCGAGGTGTCGCTCGGCGCCACCCGCTTCGACCAGCTCGTCCGCAACATCGGCGCACCGCGCGATGTGCTCACCGCCCGCCTGAAACGGCTCGTCGACGCGGGCGTACTGGAGAAGGTCGAGTACAGCGACCGACCGAAGCGCTACGAGTACCGGCCCACCCAGGCCGGTCTGGAACTGGAGCCGGTGCTGCACACGCTGATGGCGTGGGGCGACCGTCACCTCCAGGAGGGCGGTTTCCGTCCCATGGTGCTGGAGCACACCTGCGGCCATGAGCTGGTCCCGCAGGTCGTGTGCCGGGAGTGCGGCGAGGTGGTCGAGCACGGCCACCTGACGGCCCACCCGCAGACCCCGGGCTGGACGGCGACGGGGCCGGCGGTGGCGTAGGGACGAGCCTGCACCGGCTCAGGGACGGACCCGCGGTGGCGCGGGCCCGGAAGAACCCCTTAGGGGCTAATCGGTCCCCTTGTAGACGTCGAGCCGTCCGCACATCCCGAACTTGCCGTGCGCGGACGGCTGTTCGGCCCGTACGAGGGCGTCGGCGAGGTGGGAGACATCGCCCCGCTCCAGCCGGTCGAGCTGCTCTCCCGTGGCCGCGGCGGCGGCCTCGGCGCCGCGCCGCCACCGCTCGCGCCACTCGGCGAGCCGGGGCCGCACCAGCGCGGCGGCGGCCCGGTGGAACGCGGCGAGCGGCTCGGGGCCGTCCGCCGCGCGCAGCGCCCGGTAGCCCTCCAGGGCGAGGTCCCGCCGGGCGCGAGCGACCCGCTCCCGCTCCGCCTCGGGCTCGTCGGCCGGGATCACCGTCGCGGCCGCGTACGTCTCGGGGTCGGTCAGGTACTCCGGGGGCAGGGTGAGCACGGCGTCACCCGCTTCGGGGAGGCCGTTGTTCTGCATGAGGACGGTGATGCGCAGGTCGTCCTCGTTGACCAGGCGATGGATGGTGCCGGGCGTGAACCACGCGACGGTGCCGGCTTCGAGCGGTGTGACCTCGTACCCGGACGTCGTCAGCGTCTGCACCGCTCCGCGCCCGCCGGTGACGACGTACGCCTCCGAGCAGGTCAGGTGCAGATGGGGGGTGCCGCCGGAGACTCCGTCGGGGGCGGGCCAGTCGTACACGCAGAGGTGCGAGACCGCGACGGCGCCCGGCAGCCCGGTGAACACCGGGGTCTCGTGCGCGCCGCTCACCACGGGTGCTCCTCCAGGTACTTGGCGACCTCCTCGCGCTCCCAGGCCCCGTCGGCCACGACGACGCGATAGCGGCGGGTGAGGGTGGCGCCGGAGGCGAGTTCGAGCTCTTCGAAGAAGGCGAACGAGGGGGCGACGGCGGCGAACGGATCGTTGCGCACGAACCAATGGGCCGGGTGGGCGCCGCCCTCCCCGGTGTGGTCGTTCTCG
Source organism: Streptomyces sp. NPDC111656 (assembly GCF_055656965.1). Taxonomy (NCBI): domain Bacteria; kingdom Bacillati; phylum Actinomycetota; class Actinomycetes; order Kitasatosporales; family Streptomycetaceae; genus Streptomyces; species Streptomyces sp. NPDC111656. The sequence goes on along the minus strand of NZ_JBVKCA010000001.1, from coordinate 51,819 downwards.
GGACCGTGCGCGAAGACCAGCGTCGCGTGGCCGTCGGCGCCGTCGTGCTCACCGGAGTACGCGAGCCAGGGCGCCTGCTGCCCCATCAGGCCGGGCCCTTCGGAGTCCGGCCCGATGATCCGGCCGTCCCGGAAGGCACGCGGTCCGCGCCAGAACAGGCCCGTGTAGCCGGCCATCTCCCGCCCCGCGGTGGTCGGGCTGCCGAAGCGCAGCGCCTCGTCCCGCCGGTTGGTGACCGCGGTCGTCCAGGTCAGCGCCCAGGAACCCGACGCGGGATCGACGTCGTGCACCTCGACGCGGCGCTCCTCCTCGGCCCACAGCTCACCGTCGTACGGATGCCAGGTGAGGCGCTCGGCGATGACCGCGCGGCTCCCGTCCGAGACCGCCTCGTCGAAGCCGACGTGGGCCATCGACCCGACGCGCTCCGGGAGTTCGAGGTATCCCTCCCCGTGGACGTAGGTGTTGCCGCCCCACAGGTTGGTGCCCGACAGGTGGGAGGCCGTCATCTGCAGGCCCTTGTGCCAGCGGTGGTCGTTGGGCCGGTAGTCCGTGACGATGTCACCGGCCAGCGTCCTGAGGGGGTGCAGATACGGCTTGGGGGCCTCCCAGGCCGCCTCGGGCCGGTAGACGTAGCTCAACAGTTCCACGCCGGTGGTCGTGTCGCTGATCGTGATGCGATCACCATGGGCGTGGACGATACGCAGCGCACCCTGCGCGGACTCGGTCATGCCGACGCCTCCTGGCTCACGGTGGACGCGGACTCGCCAGCGGACACGGCGGGCGGCGCCCAGCCCGGCGCGCCCCCGTGCAGGGCCGTGTAGAACGGGTCCCCGGGCCCGACCTCCCCCGCGCGGACGGTCGTGTCCGTGAACGCCGACTTGTAGAGCGCGGTGATCAGTTCCAGACTGGTGCGCCCGTCGACGCCGCTGCTGCGCGGCCGCTCACCCGCGCGCATGCTCGCGACCAGCTCCCGCAGCTGCTCCAGATGCGAGCTGGGCACGTCCGTACCGAAGTCACGCCAGGCCGCCACGTCCTCGTCGGACACGTCGGGGGCCGGGGTGATCCGCCAGTTGTCGTTGCTGTGGCCGTAGAGGTGCGTGAGCTCGACGGTGGCGCGTTCGCAGTCGATACGGATGCGGCTCACCTCGTCCGGGCTCAGGACACTGTTGACGATCGTGGCCAGCGCGCCGCTCTCGAAGCGGACGAGGGCGGTCGAGACGTCCTCCGTCTCCACGTCGTGCACCAGGCGCCCGGCCATCGCCCGCACCTCGCTCCACGGCCCCATCAGGTCCAGGAGCAGGTCCATCTGGTGGATGCCGTGCCCCATCGCTGGCCCGCCGCCCTCGGTCTCCCAGCGCCCGCGCCAGGGCACGGCGTAGTACTCGGCGTTGCGGTACCAGGTGGTCTGGCAGTGCGCGACGAGCGGGCGGCCCATGGTCCGCTCGGCGATGAGGCGCCGCACGTGCCGGGACCCCGAGCCGAACCGGTGCTGGAAGACGATGGCGGCGTACGGGCCCCCGTCCTTCCCCTCCTGCGCCTCGACGGCGTCGAAGTCGGCGAGCGTCAGGACCGGCGGCTTCTCGCACCAGACCCAGGCTCCGGCGCGCAGCGCGGCGACGGTCTGGTCGCGGTGCAGGGTCGGCGGGGTGCAGATCGCGACCAGGTCCGGCCGCTGCTCCTCCAGCATGCGGTCCAGATCGGTGTACGCGTGCGGGATGCCCGCCTCGGCGCAGAACTTCTGGACGGCGTCCTCCGCGATGTCGACCGCGGCGACGATCTCCGTCTCGCCGTCCTCGGCGAGCCTGGCGAGCGCGGGAACATGGCTCCCGCGCGCGATGGCGCCCGTACCGATGACGGCGGCCCGGATACGGCGGCCCTCGAACGGGGTCGCGGGACGGTTGGGGGCGGACTCGGTGCTCTTACTCATGTACGTGATCAGCGCTCCATCGGACGTGACGTCAGACGTTGGCCAACGCATGGTGTCACCGAGACGGAACCGGTGACAGCAAGCGCTTTCTCTTCTGTTGCAACGTATGTGCCGGTCCAGCGGCAGGTCAACACCCCGGTCGCCCCGTGGACAACGTTGCCCACCGGCTCGGCACAGGACCGTCACGGCCCCGCCCACCGTCCGCCGACTGCTCCACCGCTGTCTGCGCACGAAACCCCTGTGGCCGAGCTGTCCTTGGGGGACGCTACGCTGCCACCAACACCCGTGATCACCGCGCACAGCGGCTCGGCGTGCCCGTCGCCCCTTTCCGATCAGCGCTTGGACCACCTCACTTCATGTCTTGGTTTGAATCCCTCATCCTCGGACTCGTCCAGGGGCTGACCGAATTCCTTCCCGTCTCCTCCAGCGCGCATCTGCGCCTGACGGCGGCGTTCTCCGGCTGGGAGGACCCCGGAGCGGCCTTCACCGCGATCACCCAGCTCGGCACGGAGGCGGCGGTACTGATCTACTTCCGCAAGGATGTCGGCAGGATCCTCGCGGCGTGGTTCCGCTCGCTCACGAACAAGGAGATGCGCCGGAACCACGACGCCCAGATGGGCTGGCTGGTCATCGTCGGCTCCATACCCATCGGCGTGCTCGGCCTGACACTCAAGGACCAGATCGAGGGCCCGTTCCGTGATCTGCGGATCACCGCGACGATGCTCATCGTCATGGGCGTGGTCATCGGCATCGCCGACCGTCTCGCGGCGCGTGACGAGACCGGCGGGAAGCACCGGGCGCCCAAGCAGCGCAAGGCCCTGGAGGACCTGAACGTCAAGGACGGCCTGCTGTACGGCCTCTGCCAGGCGATGGCCCTGATCCCCGGCGTCTCCCGGTCAGGCGCGACCATCAGCGGCGGCCTCTTCATGGGCTACACCCGCGCCGCGGCGGCCCGCTACTCCTTCCTCCTCGCCATGCCGGCCGTGCTCGCTTCGGGCGCCTTCGAGGTCAAGGACGCCACCGCGAACGGCCATGTGTCGTGGGGGCCGACCATCTTCGCGACGGTGATCGCGTTCGCGGTCGGTTACGCCGTCATCGCGTGGTTCATGAAGTTCATCTCACACAAGAGCTTCATGCCGTTCGTCTGGTACCGGATCGCGCTCGGCATCGTCATCATCGCGCTGGTCTCGACCGGCGGCCTGAGCCCGCACGCGGCCGAGTCCGCGGGCTGACGCTCACCGAAGGCACCCCCTCAGCCGCCCGGGCGGTCCGTCCCTGGCAGGGCGAGCGCCCAGGGTTCCGGTTCGATCCGCGCGCCGTTGGCGACGTACGCGATCGTGCGGTACCAGCCCGCGAGGACCAGCAGTTCGAGGACTTCGGGCTCGTCGAGGTGTTCCCGCAGTCCGCTCCAGGCCGCGTCGCCCACCCGGGCCGTGTCGTGCAGCTCGTCGACGGCACGGAGCAGCGCCGCCTGCCGGCCGGACCAGGCCGGATGGTCGGGTCCGCCGGTCGCCGTGAGCGTCACCTGCCGCGCGGTGAGTCGGCCGTCTCCGCGTACGTCGCCATGTGGACGCCCCACTCGTACGCGCATCCGGAGCGGGCGGCGACGCGGGCGATGACGAGTTCTCGGTCGGCGTCGCTCAGCCGGCCGTGGACGAGGAGGCCCGCGCCCAGCGCCCGCATGCGTGAGGCGAGTTCCGGGTGGCGCTCCAGCACCTTGAACAGCATCAGGGGCTCACGGGCGACACCGGGCGGCATCCACCGGTGCAACGCGCGGTCGGTCCCGGGCTCGTAGGGCGGCATGACGCCGTCGATGCGCTGCTTCATGACGCGCAGCCTTGCGCTTCTGAAATCGAAGCGCACGGGTAGGGGGTGAGCGACTCCCAGCGAGAGGTACTCACTTGGGCACGACACCCGCGCCGAACCATTCGACTGCCGGCATTGCGCGGCGGGGCGGTCCGGGCCCCGTCAGCCCCGCATCGAGCGTTCCCGTCCCCGGCCGCCCCGTGCGCGGCTCGGCCGGCGGTCGTCCCGTCATGGCGGCACTGAATCTGCTCGGCCGGCGCTGGACGCTGCGGGTCATCTGGGAACTGCACCGCAACGGCGCCCCGATCGGCTTCCGGGACCTCCAACGCCGTTGCGACGACATGTCGTCCAGCGTCCTGTCCACGCGCCTCACGGAATTCCGCGAGGCAGGCATCGCCGCGTCGACATCGACGGCGGCGCAGCCGGCGTGGCATCTCACCGCGCTCGGAGACGACCTGGTCACGGCGATGGGGACCGCTGCTGGACTGGTCCCGTGCCTGGGCCGAACGGCCGTGATCGACGAGGCCTTCCAGGGCGCTCAACTCCGGGGCCGGTGTGTCGTCGTACGGATCGGCTGAGCCCGTTCGCGTCACTCCGCGTCGGCCGTGACGAACCGCATAGGGGATGAGTAGCCGTCCGGTAGCGCAGTGTCAGTCTTTGCCCCTAGGCTGGTGCGCATGTCCCCCGATTTAATGTCCTCTGGTTCCGTGCGGTCCGCTGCAGCGCTGAACGAGCAGATCCGCGCCTTGTGGATGCGCGCGGGCGGCTCCCTCTCCGCCCAGGAGCGCGCGGAGTACGAGCTGCTGGTCGTGAAGTGGGCGGAAGCGATACGCGGAGAGGTCGTCGAGGCCGCGTGAGATCGGGCATGGGAACCGGCACGAAGTCCAAGGGCCGGTGACCGGCACCCCTGTCGGGGCTCACCGTCCCCCGGACACCCGCAACACCGCCCCCGTCGTGTACGACGCGTCGGGCGACATCAACCACGCGATGGCCGCGGCGACTTCCTCGGCCTGACCGACGCGGCGCAGCGGAATCGACGAGGCGGCGCGCTCGGCGCGGCCCGGATCTCCGCTGGTGGCGTGCATCTCCGTGGCGATCATGCCGGGTGCGACCGCGTTGACGCGGATGCCGTCCGGGCCGAGTTCCTTGGCGAGGCCCACCGTCAGGGCGTCGACGGCGGCCTTCGTGGCCGCGTAGTGGACGAAGTCACCGGGGCTGCCGAGTGTGGCCGCCGCCGAGGACACATTGACGATGACGCCACTCCCCCAGGCCGCCATGGACCGGGCGGCCCGCCGCGAACACAGCAGCGTGCCCAGCAGGTTGACGTCGACCACTCGCCGTAGATCGGCGGGGTCGGTGTCCGCGAGCCTGCCGAGCGGACCGGTCACACCGGCGTTGTTCACCAGTCCCGTCACCGGCCCGAGCCGGTCCGCGGCAATGTCGAAGAGCCGGTCGACGTCGTCCTCGTCGGAGGTGTCCACGCGTACCGTGACGCAGCGGGCCCCCGCCGCGCGGACGGCGCTCGCGGTCCGCTCCGCAGCGGCGCCGTCGCGCACGTACCCCACCGCCACATCGTGTCCGTCCGCCGCGAGACGCGCGCACGTCGCGGCACCGATCCCCCGGCTGCCGCCCGTGACGACGGTGACATGGCGTGTCATACGTGCCTCCTGGTGGCGAACGGGCAACCCGGGTCCGTATCGAGCCCGTGCTCGTCGTCGATCACTCTACGATCGAGGACGCACCGTCGGGCAAGGGGTGAGGGTGCGCCAACACGCCCCATGGATACGTCCTAGGCGACGGTGTCCGTAGCGACGTACGGCACGCGGAACACACGGCCTCGGGGCCCCAGCAGCCCGGGGACGCCCCGCCACAGCACGGCCCCGTTCTCGCGCTCCCAGCCCGCGGTCGCCCGAGACCGCGCCCACTGGGTCAGGGCAAGCGTGACCAGCATGACCGGCGGCATCACTTGATGGGACGCCAGGCCGATGAACAGCAACCAGCAGGCCATGACACCCACGAATCCCGCCGTGCGCCGCAGCGACAACCGCCGTACCGCGTCCTGCCCGTCGCGCGGTGCGGCGACGCTCTCGATCAGCGCGGCATCGTCGTAGGTGCGGCGCAGGCGGGCGGGGAGACGAAGACCCAACGGCAGCAGCAGCACGGACACGAAAACGAGCGCTGTCGCTCCCACCATCAGCGTCTCGCGGTCGTGATCCGTGCCGACCAGGGCAAGCAGCACCGCTTCGGAAAGCACCGCGCCCGCGGCCATCATCAGCGCGGAGATCCGCTCCAGATACACCACGCGTATCAGCCCGTCGCGCGCGTCACCAGCCACCGTCGTACCCCTCTCACCACCCGGACGCCCCCACGGGCAGGCAAGATCCAACTCCGGGCGGAACACGAGGTCAATACGCGAGAGTTCGAGAATGCGCGGTCTTGACCACCTCTTGGCCGATGCGCGGTCTTGACCGATGCGCGGTCTTGACCACCACGTCGCCGATGCGCGGCCGAGTTGGCGAGCATCGCGCCCGACCGACCGCTCCGGCTCGGCTGTCGACGCCGCTCAGCCGCCCGTTCCCCATCACGACAGGCCGGTCAACGCGCCGTGTCTCGCAGGACGGCAAACAGCCCGCGGCTCTCGTCGTCGTTCTTCGCACGCCAGTCGGCGACGAGATGTCCTCGGGCCGCCCTGGCCGCAGGGGAATGGGCAGCCTGTGTGTCAGACCGGAGGACACGCGTCACGTCGATGGTCACGGCGCCCGCCGGCTGACCGTGCGGCCCGGCTTCTTCCTTGGTTTCCACCACGATGGCGGTGCCGTGCTGCCGGTCGTCGACGACTGCCGACGCGATCACGGTGGAGAAGCCGACTCCGGTGAAGTGGCTCGTGACGGAGGGGGCGGGGGTGTCGGTCTCGCTCTGCGCCTGCGGCTCGGCGCGGCCCTGGAGGAGATCGAGCAGTTGAGCGACGAGGACCGGGTCATGGGTCCCGTCGTACACCCACCGCCGTCCCAACACCCCATGTTCGGACGTGCCGATGAGCGCCCGATCGGCTCCGTCGAGCGGCGCCCCACGGTAACTGAGCGGCACGTGGTACGAGCGCGGTCGCTCGCCGGAGTTGTCCGTGACCACCATGAACTCGATTCCCACCTCCCCTTGGGGATCATCGAGCCGGAAACCACCGGCCTTGGTCAGGTGCGGCTCACTCGCCGTGCCGATGTACCACGGCTGCCTGGGAAGCCAGGCGGCGAGGAGCTCCAGCTTGCTGGGCGTCATCGTGGTCTTGTAGATCACAGCCATGCTTCATGAACGTCGTCCGGCCGCACGAGGTTCCTCCATGACGTGCTGCCTGACGAGTTCGTACGACCTCAGTCGGTCGGCCAACGCGTAGACGGGCGTCACCAGCATGAGTTCGTCCGCACCCGTCAGATCCACCAGGTCCGTCAGGTGCTTCGCGACGGTCTCGGGTGAGCCGTGTGCCTGATGGGCACGGAAGCTCGTCAGCACCCGCGCTTCTTCCGCGGTGAACGAGTGGGCCGCTGCCTCTTCGGGCGTGGGGAAGGGACTGTCGCCTCGCCCCTTGAGGAGTCCGGCCTTGACGACATCCATCGGGCCGGCCAGCCGGGCCGCCTCCTCATCGGTCTCGGCGCATACCGTTTCCACGCAGATCAGCACGCGCGGCCGCGCGCACCAGCGGGAGGGGGAGAAACGCTCGCGGTAGTGGCCGAGCGCGGCCAGGGTGTTGTCGGGACGAATGTGATGGGCGAAGGCGATCGGCAGCCCGAGTTCCGCGGCGAGCGCAGCGCCGGCCGTGCTCGAGGACAGCAGCCACGGCTCCGGGAGCGGGCTGAGCGCGACTTCGTCCACCAGGAAACGCAGAGTCGACGACACGTCGTCGCGGTACTCGTCGTCCGTTGTCGGACCGGCCCCGCGGCGCAGGGCCCGCGCCGTGGAATCGTCGAAGGTACCCGGACCGCGGCCGATACCCAGGTCGATCCGGCCCGCGTGCAGTGCGGACAGCGTGCCGAATTGCTCCGCCAGCATGATCGGGGCGTGGTTCGGAGCGAGAACGCCCCCGGAGCCGAGACGGATGGACGACGTCAACGCGGCCGCGTGGGCGGTCAGGACGACGGGCGGGAACGCTCCGATGGCCGGCGAATGGTGATGCTCGGCGTACCAGAGTCGCAGGTAACCGAGATCTTCGAGACGCCGGGCGAACTCGGTGCTGTCTCGTAACGTGTCTGCGGCTCGGGCGCCCGTTTGGACCATGGCCACTTCGAGCGCGCTGAGCGGTACGGTGATCATCCGATCAGTATAGAAATAGCCCATCCGTGCCAACTCCCTTTGCTTGCGAGGCGGAGTTATGCACCTGTTGGCGCACGCCCCTTGGCTGCGCACCTCCCGTGGCCAACACTGAGCCGATGACGCAGCGTGTGGAGCTCGCGACCGTGATGGACCGATTCGCCGTGGACGGACTCGTCACCGAGTACGCGGTGGCCGTCGACGACGGCGACTGGGAGGCGTACCGGAGGCTGTTCGCACCGGACGGACGCGCCGACTACCGCTCGGCCGGCGGTATCGAGGGCGGCGCCGACGAGGTCGCGGGATGGCTCGCGCAGAGCATGGAGCTCTTCCCCATGCGCCAGCATCTGATCGTGAACCGGCGACTGCGGTTCGGGTCGCTGGACCAGGAAACGGGCGACACGGCCCGGGTCCAGGCGGACTACATCAATCCGATGCGGTTCGCGGGCCACGACGGTGGGTCCACCGCGCCCGACTTCGTGTGCGGCGGCCGGTACGCCTTCGGACTGGTCCGTACGGACCTGGGCTGGCGCCTGCGCGAGGTCGTCGTCCAGGAGAAGTGGCGGCGCGCGCCGCAGCCGGGCCGGGAACCCGTCACCACCTGACCGGACGCGCCGACCGCAGGCCGCCCGAGTAGCTCCCCCTGACCGGAAAGCCCTGACGGGATGCCCTCTGTCGGAGATCGTCGCCGACGCGCACACTGGAGGCATCCCCCGGGGAGGGAGGCCCTGTATGAAGAGGCCCGAGCGTTGGCCCGAGCGTTGGCTGGGCAGTGGGCCCGATCTTTGGTTCGCCTCCCCGTGGCGGCGCGCGATCGTCGCCGTGCTGGCCGGCGCACTGCCGATGCTCGCCTTCCCCGCCCCTTCGTGGTGGTGGTTCGCGTACGTCGCCCTGGTGCCCTGGATCCTGCTGGCCCGCTCGGCCCCGACGGGCAGGCGGGCCGCCTACGACGGCTGGTTGGGCGGGCTGGGTTTCATGCTGGCCGTGCACCACTGGCTGCTGCCGAGCCTGAATGTCTTCACGGTCGTCATAGCGGCACTGCTCGGCGCGCTGTGGGCGCCCTGGGGCTGGCTCGTCCGGCGGTTCCTCGGCGGGGTGCCCTCGGCGGGGCGGGTCGGAGCCGCGCTCCTCGTCCTGCCGTCGGGGTGGCTGATGGTCGAACTCGTCCGGTCCTGGCAGGGCCTCGGCGGGCCCTGGGGACTGCTCGGGTCGAGCCAGTGGCAGGTCGGTCCCGCGCTGCGGCTCGCGTCGGTAGGCGGGGTGTGGCTGCTCAGCTTCCTGGTGGTCGCCGTCAATGTGGCGGTCGCCGTACTGGCCGCGGTGCGTGAGTCCCGTGTGCCCGCCGTCGCCGGACTGGTCGCGACGGCCGCCGTGACCTCGGCGACCTGGGTGTGGTCGCCGCGCCCGGACGTGACGGGCCAGGTCCGGATCGCCGTCGTACAGCCCGGGGTGATCGGCGGCGCGGACAGTGCCGAGGCGCGTTTCTCGCGCGAGGAGGCCCTCACCCGCACCCTCGCCGGACAGGACCCCGACCTCGTCGTCTGGGGTGAGAGCAGCGTCGGCTTCGACCTCGCGGACCGCCCCGACCTGGCGAACCGGCTCGCCGCGCTGTCCCGGCTGACCGGCGCCGACATCATGGTGAACGTCGACGCGCACCGCTCCGACCGGCCCGGGATCTACAAGAGTTCGGTCCTGGTGGGACCGCATGGCCCGACCGGCGACCGCTACGACAAGATGCGGCTCGTCCCCTTCGGCGAGTACATACCCGCGCGTTCCCTCCTCGGCTGGGCGACCTCGGTCGGGAAGGCGGCGGGTGAGGACCGCAGGAAGGGCACCGAGCAGGTCGTGATGAACGTCGGGCACGGACTGCGCGTCGGCCCGCTGGTCTGCTTCGAGACCGCCTTCCCCGACATGAGCCGCCATCTCGCCCAGGACGGGGCCGGGGTGCTCCTCGCACAGTCCTCGACCTCGACCTTCCAGCACAGCTGGGCCCCCGAGCAGCACGCCTCGCTCGCCGCGCTGAGGGCCGCCGAGACCGGCCGCCCGATGGTGCACGCGACGCTGACCGGCGTCTCCGCCGTCTACGGCCCGAGCGGCGAGCGGATCGGCTCCTGGCTCGGCACGGACGCGAGCGCGGCGGTGGTGTACGACGTACCGCTCGCGCGCGGTGTCACCCCGTACGTCCGGTTCGGCGACTGGCCGGTGCACGCGGCGCTGCTGATCCTGGCGGGACTGTGCGCGACGGAGGGCTTCCGGGCGTTCAGGCCCCGGCGGACCGCTCCTGAACCGCTCGTACCACCCGCTCGCACAGTTCATGAGTCGCCAGCGCGTCACGGGCGCTGAGTACCTTGCCCGCGCGCACCACGTCGAGGAAGGCGAGCACGCCCTGCTCGATGCCGCGCTGCCGGGCCACCGGCACCCAGTCCCCGCGCCGCCGCACCGAGGGCTGCCCCTTGTGGTCGATCACCTCCGCGAGGTTGACCACCTGACGCTTGCTGTCCTGCCCCGAGACCTCGAGGATCTCCTCCGCCGAGCCGCTCAGCCGGTTCATCACGCCGAGCGCCGTGAAGCCGTCCCCGGCGAGTTGCAGCACGACATGGTGCACCAGGCCGCCCTCGACTCTGGCCCGCACGGTCACGTCGTCGATCGGCCCCGGCGCCAGGAACCGCAGCGTGTCCACGACGTGGATGAAGTCGTCGAGGACCATCGTGCGCACGTCCTCGGGCAGCCCAATGCGGTTCTTCTGCATCAGGATCAGGTCGCGGGGGTGATCGGCGCACTGCGTGTACCCGGGCGCGTGACGCCGGTTGAAGCCGACGGCGAGGCTGACGTTCCGCTCCTCCGCGAGCCGCACCAGACGCTCGGATTCGGCGAGTTCGTACGCGAGCGGCTTGTCGACGAAGGTCGGCACGCCCGCCTCCAGCAGCCGCGTCACGATCTCGGGGTGCGCCACGGTGGCCGCGTGCACGAAAGCCGCGTCGAGGTTCTGCGCCAGCAGATCCGACAGGTCGGTGTGCCGCTGCTCCGGCGGCAGGTGGAGGCTGTCGCCGACCCGGGCCAGGGTCGCGGGCGTCCGCGTCTGCAGATGCAGCTCGACCCCCGGCTGGACACCGAGCACGGGCAGGTACGCCTTCTGCGCGATGTCGCCGAGTCCGATGCAGCCGACCTTCACCAGGGTCTCCTTCAGTTACGACGCGGTCTTCGCCGGAAGCATACGGCCGCCGTGGAAGGCGGGCAGGGGCTCGGCGACCGTCGGGGGGTAGGAAAATCCCTGGTGAACGGCCGTGCGCCGGACGAAAATACGGGCATGACGAAGCAGCGCACCGAACCCGCCACCAACGCCGACGAACGGTCCATGCTGGAGGGCTGGCTCGACTACCACCGCGAGACCCTGGAGATGAAGTGCGCGGGTCTCGACGACGCCCAGCTCAAGACCGCCTCGGTCGAGCCCTCCGAGTTGTCCCTGCTCGGTCTGGTGCGGCACATGGCGGAGGTGGAGCGTGGCTGGTTCCGCAAGGTTCTGGTGGGCGACGACCCGGGGCCGATCTACTACAGCGAGGAGGACCGGGACGGAGAGTTCCATCTCACCGACGCGGACACCTGGGACGAGGCGTACACCACCTGGCAGGCCGAGATCGGGATCGCCCGGCGCAACGCGGCTCGTTTCACGCTGGACGACGCATGCGAGGGCAGGAGCAAGTTCACCGAGGACCCCATCAACCTGCGGTGGATCTACACCCACATGATCGAGGAGTACGCGCGTCACAACGGTCACGCGGATCTGATCCGGGAGCGGATCGACGGCGCCACGGGTGAGTGAGGCAGGGTGATGCGGCGTCGGGTCACCCTGCGGACACCGGCGCCCTCCGCAGGAGCGCAAAGGTCACCCGTGTGGGGCAACCTCCGCTCGTCCGCTCCCCAAAGCGGGCCGGACGCAGCAGAGTTGAGCGGGTGCATCGAACCACGACCGCCGCAACGCTCCTGGTCACCGTGGCCACCGCCGCGCTCTCCGGCTGTGTGACCGTCCAGCGACCGCCCGCTCCCACCCCGCCGACCGCGCCGTCCCGGCCGTCGCCGCCGCGTCCCGACGGCAAGGCCGGGCCGCAGGTCGTGCAGGCTCCGGCGCGCGAGGCGCTGGAACTCATCGGGCCGTCCCGGAAGCCGTCACCGAGCGCTCCGGCGCCGCACCGTACGCCCGTCCCGGCGCCCGCCGCCCCGCAGTCCCCCGCGCGCCATCCGGGCGCCGCCCATCGCCCACCCCCGCAGCCTCACCCCCGCCCACAGCCCCATCGGCCCGCACCCCGCACCGATGTCCCGCCCGTCGCCCCCGGGCAGCCGAACAACACGGACGTGTGTGCCCTCGGCCGGAAGTACGGAGGCTGGAAGGCGGACAGTCCGGAGGCGGTCATCTGCAAGGGGTCGTACGGGCATTGACCACGGCCGGTGTCCGCAGGCTCTAGGGGCGCTGTCTCGGCGGCCCCAGGGTCTCCCCTCCGGACCCGCCGAAGGGACCGGGCCGCTCGACGGTGCGGGGCCCCTCGACGGCGCCGGGGTCCTCCCCCGGCCCTCCGTGCGACGGGCCCGCCCCGTCGAGTCTGAGCTCCAGACGGCCGATCGCCGCGCGTACGCCGTCTCCGTAACGGTCGTTCCCGAGGGCTCCGGCCGCGCCTCGGGCGCGGCGCAGATGGCTGCGGGCTGCTTCGGAGCGGCCGAGTTTCACATAGTCGGCCGCCAGGTTCAGATGCAGCGACGGGTAGAACGCGCGCGCCGCGAGCGACCGGTGGCGCTCGGCGACGTCGCCGTCGGTGAGTTCCTCGGCCGCCGACAACGCCCGCAGGTCCCAGGCCAGTTCGTCCGCGGGGTCGTCCTGCGTGTCCGCCAGGTAGTGCGCCAGGGTGCAGCGGTGCAGGGGGTCGCCGCCCTCGCCGATCTCCCCCCACAGGTCCAGGAAACGCCCCCGAGCCTCCTCACGGTCGCCACCGTGGTGCAGCATGACGACCTGGCCGATCCGGGTCATCATGGCGTCCGGCGCCGCCTGCTCCTGTTGCTCCGCCACCGCGTCCTCCAGGCTCGTCGCTGTCCTCTCCGACGCTAACCGGACACACTGACAATGCCGCTCAGGCGCCCCCGGACACCACTGAGCCGCCCCGGTGACGGCCGGACCGGACGCCCCCCGGCCCGGGCCGCTTCCAGTCCCGGTCCCGGATCAGCCGAGATTCGGAATCCGCCAGTCGATCGGCTCGTGGCCCTGCCCGGCGACCGCCTCGTTGATCTGCGTGAAGGGGCGGGAGCCGAAGAACTTCTTCGCGGAGAGCGGCGACGGGTGCGCGCCCTTCACCACGATGTGCCGCTTCTCGTCGATGAGCGGGAGCTTCTTCTGCGCGTAGTTCCCCCACAGGACGAAGACCGCCGGGTCGGGCCGGTCGGCCACGGCACGGATCACCGCGTCCGTGAACTTCTCCCAGCCCTTGCCCTTGTGCGAGTTGGCCTCACCGGAGCGCACGGTCAGCACCGCGTTCAGCAGCAGGACGCCCTGCTCGGCCCACGGCATCAGATAGCCGTTGTCCGGGATCGGGGTGCCCAGCTCCTCCTTCATCTCCTTGTAGATGTTGCGCAGCGAGGGCGGGGTCTTCACCCCCGGGCGGACCGAGAAGCACAGGCCGTGGCCCTGGCCCTCGCCGTGGTACGGGTCCTGGCCGAGGATCAGTACCTTCACCCGCTCGTACGGAGTCGCCTCCAGCGCCGCGAAGACCTCCTCGCGCGGAGGGTAGACGGGACCGCCCGCACGCTCCTCCTCGACGAACTCGGTGAGTTCCTTGAAGTAGGGCTGCTGCAGTTCGTCACCCAGGACGCCGCGCCAGGACTCGGGCAGCATGGCGGTGTCGGTCACGTCAAGTTCCTCCGATGTGCGGTCACTTCCAGGTCTCAGAACCTACAGGCGACCACTGACAATCGGCTCCGCACCCCGTAGGACCACGCCACCCGCCGGGGTGCTGCCCGTGACCTACCAGCTGGTCTTGCGGTGCAGCTCCCACATCATCATGATCGTCGAGGGGTCCAGGGCCTGCTCCCCGCCCGAGATCTCCTCGCTCGCCGCCACGAACTGCTTGCCCTGCCACAGCGGCAGCAGCCGTGCGTCGTCGACGAGGATCTGCTGGGCCGCCTCGAACTCCTTGACCACCGCTCCACGGTCGCTCTCGCGGCGCGAGGCGGGCAGCAGAGTGTCGGTGATCCGGGGCGCCGGATAGGGCGTGCCGAGCGCGTTCTGCCGGCCCACGAAGGGCGCGATGAAGTTGTCGGCGTCCGGGAAGTCCGGGAACCAGCCGCGTCCGAACACCGGGTACTCGCCCTTGCGGTAGCCCTCCTCGTACGTCTTCCAGGGGCGCCCGTTGAGCGACACGCGGAACAGACCGGATTCCTCGAGCTGCCTCTTGATCTCCTGGAACTCCGGGGCGGTCTCGGAGCCGTAGCGGTCCGTGGTGTACCAGAGGGTGAGGGGGACGCGCTGGGTGATGCCCGCCTCCGTGAGGATCTGCCGGGCCTTCGACGAACTGGGGTCCCCGTAGTCGTCGAAAAAGCCCGTGGTGTGACCGGTCAGGCCCGCGGGGACCATGGAGTACAGCGGGTCGACCGTGTCCTTGTAGACCTTGTGCGCGATCGCCGCACGGTCGATGACCTGGGCGACCGCCTTGCGCACCGCGAGCTTCTTGGCCCACGGATCCTTCGGGTTGAACACCAGGTAGCTGATCTCCATGCCCGCGCCCTCGACGAGCTGGAGGCCGTTGTCCGCTCCCTTGGTCCGGAGCGAGACGACGTCCTTGGAGGCCAGGCCGCGGAACGTGACGTCGATCTTCTTGTCCTTGAGGGCGTCGACCATCTGCCCCGAGTCCTGGAAGTAGCGGATCGTGACCGCGTCGTTCTTGAGCTCGGCGAAGCCCTTGTAGTGCTCGTTCCTGACGAGTTCGGCCTGCTTGCCGTCCTCGTAGGAGCGCAGGCTGTACGGCCCGGACCCGAAGACCTTGCCGTCCTTGCGCAGCGAGTGCGCGGAGTAGTCGTCGGGGTCGACGATCGACATGGCCGGGGTGGCGAGAACGAACGGGAAAGTCGCGTCCGATTTGTTCAGGTGGAAGACGAGTTCACGCGCGTTCAGTACCTGGATCCGGTCGAGGCTGCCGAGGAGGCCGGCGGGACCGCCGGGCAGGTTGATCTTCTTGATCCGGTCGATCGAGTACTTGACGGCCCGGGCGTCCAAGGTGTCGCCGTCGGAGAACTTCATGTCGGCGCGCAGCTTGCAGCGGTACACGAGGTTCGAGGTGTCCGCGAACCCACAGCTCTGGGCGGCGTCGGGCTGGGGCGTGGTGGCCCCGGAGGGGTAGCTCAGCAGCGTCTGGTAGATGTTGCGGAACAGTTCCCAGGAGCCGTCCCAGGAAGCGGCTGGATCCAGCGTGCTCGGGGCACTGGTGGTGCCCACGACGATCGGTCCCTTGTCGTCGGACGACGCCGAGGACAGGACGCCGCACCCGGCCACCAGGGTGATGGACGTGACCGCCGCCAGATGCCGCAGACATGGGTTCCGGTTGAACACTCGCACGCTCCTCGATCTGCCGTACCAAGGGTCGGCAGACCATACCGCAGCGCCACACCGGTGGATCCGTGTTCTCGGCAGGGCACTTGATCAGCGCGTTTGTGACTACGTTGTCATTTGGCTGTACGTCTTCATACGTCGACGCGAGCGCCGATTTCGTCCATCAGCGCCCGCGTCGATGCTCCGTTCGTCCCGTCTAGGGACTCCGGTCAGCCCACTCCTGCGTTCAGGAAGATGCCGCCGTCGACGACGAGCGTCTGACCGGTGATCCAGTCCGACTGCGACGAGGTGAGGAAGGCGGCGGCGCCTCCGATGTCGGAGGGCACACCGAGCCGGCCGAGCGGGTAGGACGCGGCCGCCTCCGCCTCCCGGCCTTCGTACAGGGCCTGCGCGAACTTGGTCTTGACGACGGCGGGCGCGATCGCGTTGACCCGCACCTTGGGCGCGAACTCGTGCGCCAGCTGCACGGTCAGGTTGATCATGGCGGCCTTGCTCATGCCGTACGCGCCGATGAAGGGCGAGGGGGCGAGGCCGGCGACGGACGCGATGTTGACGATCGCACCGCCGTTCTCGCTCTGCCAGGCCTTCCAGGTCAGCTGGGCGAAGCCGAGCGCCGAGACGACGTTGGTCTCGAAGACCTTGCGTGCCACGTCCAGGTCCAGGTCGGCCATCGGGCCGAACACGGGGTTCGTACCGGCGTTGTTGACCAGGTAGTCGACGCGGCCGAAGGCCTCCATGGTGCGCTCGACGACCGTGGCCTGGTGGGCCAGGTCGTGCGCCTTGCCGGGGACGCCGATGACGCGGTCGGCACCGAGTGCCTCGACGGCCTCCTTCAGGGCGTCCTCGTTGCGGCCCGTGATGCACACGCGGTCACCGCGCGCGACGAGGGCCTCCGCGACGCCGTAGCCGATGCCGCGGCTCGCGCCCGTGATGAGCGCGACCTTGCCGGAGAGTTCGGGGAGTGTGGTCATGTCGTGCCCTCCGGCGTCAGTTGAGCGGTCCGCCGGCCACGTACAGGACCTGGCCGGAGACGAATCCGGCGGCCTCGCCGGTGAAGAAGGCGATCGCGTTGGCGATGTCGTCGGGGTTGCCGACGCGCTGCACGGGGATCTGGGTGGCGGCCGCGGCCTGGAAGTCCTCGAAGCCCATGCCGACGCGCTCGGCGGTGGCCGCCGTCATGTCGGTGGCGATGAAGCCGGGCGCGACGGCGTTGGCGGTGACGCCGAACTTGCCGAGCTCGATGGCGAGCGTCTTGGTGAGGCCCTGGAGACCGGCCTTGGCGGCGGAGTAGTTGGCCTGGCCGCGGTTGCCGAGCGCCGAGGACGACGACAGGTTGACGATCCGGCCGAACTTGGCGTCCACCATGTACTTCTGGCAGGCCTTGGCCATCAGGAAGGCGCCGCGAAGGTGCACGTTCATGACCGTGTCCCAGTCGGACGCGGCCATCTTGAACAGCAGGTTGTCGCGGAGCACGCCCGCGTTGTTCACCAGGATGGTCGGCGCACCGAGCTCCTCGGCGATCCGCGCGATCGCGGCCTCGACCTGGGCCTCGTCGGAGACGTCGCAGCCGACCGCGAGGGCCTTGCCACCGGCGGCGGTGATCTTCTCGACGGTGTCCTTGCACGCGGCCTCGTCGAGGTCGATCACCGCGACGGCGCGGCCCTCGGCGGCCAGTCGGACGGCGGTCGCGGCGCCGATGCCGCGCGCGGCACCGGTGACTACGGCGACGCGCTGCTCAGTGGTGGA
The DNA here is from genome assembly GCF_055656965.1 of Streptomyces sp. NPDC111656. Taxonomy (NCBI): domain Bacteria; kingdom Bacillati; phylum Actinomycetota; class Actinomycetes; order Kitasatosporales; family Streptomycetaceae; genus Streptomyces; species Streptomyces sp. NPDC111656. The sequence continues at coordinate 34,456 of NZ_JBVKCA010000001.1, read as the reverse complement.
CATTGCTGGTTCTCCTCGCCCTTGAAAAGCCCTGCGGCTTGAAATGTCGTGCGGCGGAATGTCGTGCGGCTCACACGGTACGCCCATCCGGTGAGCGACCGCTTAGTACCTTCGGTAGACGTGACGCTAGAAGCCCTGGCACCCGGTGTCAACGGCACACCACGCGGGTGTGATCCATTACCTGACCAGCAACTGGAGCAACCGCTCCGTCTCCGCCTCCGGTTCGGCGGTGAGTCCGGTGTGCACGGGCCCCGGCTGCACGACCGTCGAACGGGGGGCGATCAGCCAGCGAAAACGCCGCCCGGCATCGTCACCAGCAGCCTGACCTGCCGCTTTGCCACCCGCACAGACTCCCTCGACCGCCCGCAGCGCGGCCCGTACGCCGGCCACGTCGGCCTCCGGGTCCAGGGCCAGCAGCTTGGTCTCGTCCAGATGGGTGCGCACCCCGACGAAGGACTTGGCGCGGCAGTACACCAGTACGCCCGCGTTGAAGCACTCACCGCGCTCGACCCGCGGCACCACGCGCAGCAGCGCGTACTCGAAGACGTCCCGCTCGCTCACTTGTCCCCCTCGAAGCCCTTGATGCGCCCGTCGATCACGCCGGCCCGCGCCAGCAGCGGCTGCGCGTAGGCACGCCGCAGGGCGTCCGGCGAGTCGAAGCCGGGTTCGTCGGCCAGCCACGCGTCGGGGATCTCCGCGGTCACCTCGGCCAGCAGGTCCTCGGTCACCAGCGGCGCCAGTTCGGCCGCGGCGGAGGCGATGTCCGGGCCGAAGGGCGCGAGCGCGTGGTCGGAGGCGTCGTAGGGCTTGGCCGCGGAGGTCGCCGCGCCCGGCCAGTGGTGGTGCCAGATCATGGTGGCGCCGTGGTCGATGAGCCACAGGTCGCCGTGCCACATCAGCAGATTGGGGTTGCGCCAGGAACGGTCGACGTTGTTGACCAGCGCGTCGAACCAGACGATCCGTCCGGCCTCCTCGGGGCTCACCTCGAAGGCGAGGGAGTCGAAGCCGATCGCGCCGGGGAGGAAGTCCATCCCTAGGTTCGGTCCGCCGCTCGACTTGAGCAGCTCCTGCACTTCCTGGTCCGGCTCCCCGAGCCCCAGGACCGGGTCGAGGCCGAGGGTCACCAGGCCGGGCACGCGCAGGCCGAGCCGGCGGGCGAGTTCACCGCAGACGACCTCCGCGACGAGCGTCTTGCGGCCCTGCCCCGCGCCGGTGAACTTCATGACGTACGTCCCGAGATCGTCGGCCTCGACGAGCCCCGGCAGCGAGCCGCCCTCACGCAGCGGCGTGATGTAGCGGGTCACGATGACTTCCTTGAGCATCGCCCCAGGCTACTGGGGTGGTCACGGCCGCCGGACGTGACCCGTGGGCGCCCGCGGGGGCGGTGTCCCGAGCAGACCGGCGCGGCTGTCGAACCGCTGTCGATTCGGTCAAGAAGTCCTCAGCTCCTGAACAGCGCAGACGGGCGGACCGTACCTCTGTACGGATCACCATCACGTCCGTTGAAGGGAATGTCAGCATGACCAGCGAATCGCTTCACCCCGTTCCGACCCCGGCCCGCCGCACCGTCGTGGCGGCGGTCGGCACGGCGGGACTCGCCGTCGCGCTGACCGCGTGCGGATCGGACAACAAGTCCTCCGACTCCACCAGTTCCAACTCCGGCTCCGGCGCGAGCGCGAGCAGCGGGGGTACGGGCGGGGGCGACAACGCCGCGGCGGGCAACGCGGGCGGCACGGTCCTCGCGAAAACCACCGACATCCCGGAGGGCGGCGGCAAGGTCTTCGAGTCCCAGGGCGTCGTCGTCACCCAGCCGACCGCGGGCACCTACAAGGCCTTCTCCTCCAAGTGCACCCACCAGGGCTGTGCGGTGAAGGGCATCGCCGACAACGTGATCACCTGCCCGTGCCACAACAGCCAGTTCTCCGCGACCGACGGCAGTGTGAAGAAGGGGCCCGCGACGCAGCCGCTGGCCGCCGCCAGCATCACCGTGGACGGGGACTCGATCAAGCTCGCGTGACGCGACCGGGGCCGCGCCTCAGCGGCGCGGCCTCTCGAAGCAGGCCAGCACGTCGTCGGTCGCCGTGATCGTGGCGACCAGGGCGAGCGTGTTGCGGATCATCGCGGGGGTGTAGTCGGAGGGCACCCCCGCGATCGCGTCCGCGGGCACCACGGCGTCGTAGCCGCGGTTCACGGCGTCGAACACGGTGTTGGGGACGGCCACGTTGGCGGAGACTCCGGTCACGACGAGGGTGCGACAGCCCAGGTTGCGCAGCAGCGCGTCGACATCGGTGCCCGCGAGCGGGGACAGGCCGTGCAGGCGACGTACGACGAAGTCCTCCTCGGTGACCTCGATCGGGGGCGCGACGCGGACCGCGACGGTGCCCGACAGCTGTTGCACGGGCAGCCGTTCGGCCGCGCGGAACAGGCGGGCGTTGCGGCTGGCGCCCCGCCCGTCGGGCCGTCGCTCGGCGATCGCGTGGATCACCTGGACGCCGCCGCGGTGGGCTCCGGCCACCAGCCGGGCGATGTTCGCGAGCGCCCCCGACGACCGGGCCTCCTTGGCGAGTTCGGGCAGTGCGCTGTCCGGCCCGACGACACCCTGCTGGCATTCCACGGTGAGCAGAACGGTCCCGTCCGGGTCGAGGAGTGTGCTGAGCTGTTCACGCGGCGGCATGACTCCCCTTGGCGTCGAGGGTCGGGCGGGCGAGCGTAACGAGCATTGCGCAAGGACGGAAGACGGCTCATGCTTTTCTGACGAACTGTCAGAGGATCTCTGTCGACGTAGAAGATCGACGCACCAGGTCGACATGAAAGAAGAGGTGACCGCATGACCGTCACTCAACGCAGGGGTCGGAAGATCATGATGACCCCCGGCGAGCTGGACGAGTTCCTCACCACCCAGCGCACCTGCCGCGTCGCCACGGTGTCGAAGGACGGCGCACCGCACGTGAGCGCGCTCTGGTTCGTCTGGGACGGCACCTCGTTGTGGCTGTACTCCGTGGTACGCAGCAAGCGCTGGACGGAGCTGAGCCGCGACCCACGGGTCGCGGTGGTCATCGACACCGGTGAGGAGTACGGGGAGCTGCGCGGCGTCGAGCTGTCCGGCGCGGTGGAGTTCGTGGGCGAGGTCCCCCGCACCGGGGAGCTGTGCGCCGAACTCGACGTCCCCGAGACCTTGTTCGCCCGCAAGAACTTCGGCCTGGAGGAAATGCCGCACGACGGCCGCCACGCATGGGCCCGGCTGACGCCGACAGCCATAGCCTCCTGGGACTTCCGCAAGCTGCCGCCGCTCTAGCGCCTGTCCGGCGGATCATGCCGCAGACGCGGGGCTTGGCACGCCCATCTGCGGCGATGAGGAACCGCCCGTTTCCTGTGACTTGATCCGCCGGACAGGACCGAGAACATGGGCGAGCGCGCCACGCCCGCGGGTTCGACGAGCCGGACGCACCGTCGAACCCTCGAATCCGCCGCCGTTGCCTCACACCAGCCGCCGCGGGGCTCTCGCAAGGGTGCGCCGCTGCAGGGTTTCCGCAGACCCCGGTCACCATAGGGCTTCGGCAAGCTGACGGAACGACGGGGGCTCGCGAGGCGGCGGCGTCGCGAGGCTTCCGTGCGGCGGCGTCGTGGGGCCACCGCAAGCCCCGGTCACCGCAGGACACCCGCTTCTCTGGGGGACTTCCGCAAGCTCTCCCCACCGCGAGACGTCCGCGAGCCACCACGGCGACCGGTCGCGCGGTCCGCGGGCCGCCGCAGCCCAGGTCACCGCTCAGGTCACCGTCCAGGTCACCGCTCAGCCGACGCTCTCTCCCGCCGCCCGCAGCGCCGCGACCGCCGCTCTGATCGACGGGCGGCGGTCGGCGTCCGCGCGCCAGATCACGTAGACATGCCGCCGGACGGCCTGCCGCAGCGGCACCGTGACGACTCCGTCCGGCATCGGCCGGCGCCCGAGCAGCGGCGCGATGCAGACACCGAGCCCCGCGGCGACCAGGCTGAGCTGGGTGTGCGTTTCGGCGGCGCGATGGCCGATGTGCGGCTCGACGCCCCGGGAGCGCAACGTGAACATCAGCCACTCGTGACAGAACTCGCCCTCGCCCCAGGTGATCCACTCGTCGTCGGCGAAGTCGCCGAGGTCGACCTCCGCGCGGTCCGCGAGCCGGTGGCCGACCGGCATCGCCACGTCGGCCGGGTCGTCGAGGATCGGAGCCTTGACCAGGCCGTCGGGCAGCGGCATCGGCTTGTTGTACCAGTCGAGCACCACCGCCAGATCGAGGTCGCCCCGGATCACGCCGGCGACCCCGGCCTCGGGCTCCAGCTCGCTGGAGCGCACCCGCAGCCCGGGGTGGTCGGCGCGCAGCGCGGCGAGCGCGGTGGGGAACAGCCCGCGCGCGGCGGTCGGAAAGGCGGAGAGCCGCAGCTCACCGACGACCTGACCGCGCTGGGCCTCCAGGTCGGACTGGGCGAGCTCGACCTGCGACAGGATGCGCGCGGCATGCTCGGCGAGCAGCCGCCCGGCATCGGTGAGACGCACCCCTCGCCCGTTCTTGGCGAGCAGCTGCTGCCCCACCTCGCGCTCCAGCTTGGACATCTGCTGGGAGACGGCCGACGTCGTGACGTGCAGCCCTTCGGCCGCGCCGCTCACCGAGCCGTGCCGGGCGAGGGCGTCGAGGGTGCGCAGACGCTCCAGATTCAACATGTAAGCAATGCTACGAGGTACCACTCGAAAAATCTCGCTTGTGCTACGAGATCGTCTGCCTCATCGTTACGACCATGAGCGCCGTGACCACTCCCCGAACCGACACCCCCACCGCCACGACCCCCCGCCGTCGCACCGCCCTCGACTGGCGGATCCGCTTCGGCGCCCTCTCGCTGATCTGGGGTTTCAGCTTCCTGCTCATCAAGGTCGGCACGGAGGGCTACGCACCGTTCCAAGTCACCTTCGGACGGCTGCTGTTCGGGACGGCGGTGCTCGCGGCGGCAATGGCGGTGAAGCGGGAGCGGCTGCCGCGCGGGGCCCGCACCTGGGGTCATCTCACGGTCGCGGCCTTCCTGCTCAACGCACTGCCGTTCTCGCTCTTCGCCTACTCCGAGCTGACGATCCCGTCCACGCTCGCGGGCATCTGCAACGCGACCTCACCCCTGTGGGGCATGGCCCTGTCCCTGGTCGCCCTCTCCGAGGACCGCCCGACCCGGCGCAGGGTCGCCGGTCTCGGCATCGGCTTTCTCGGCGTCCTGACGGTCCTCGGCGTCTGGCAGGGCTTCCACGGCCTGGACGCCACGGGCACGCTGATGGCCCTGCTGGCCTCGCTGAGCTACCCGATCGGCTGGATCTACGTCCGCCGTACCCTGGCCGGCACCGGCCACTCGCATCTGTCGATGACCGGCGCCCAACTCCTGCTCGCCACTGCTCAACTGGCCCTCGTCACCCCGCTGTTCACCGCGCTGCCGAGCCACTTCCCGGTCGTCCCGCTGCTCGCGATCGCCGCCCTGGGGGCCCTCGGCACGGGCCTGGCCATGCTCGTCCAGTACGGCATCGTCGCCGAGGTCGGCCCGACGACGGCCCAGATGGTCACGTACTTCATCCCGGTGATCGCCACCGCCGCGGGCGTCGCGATCCTCGGCGAGTCGCTGAGCTGGTCCACGCCGGTCGGCGCGGTGATCGTCCTCGCCGGCGCCGCGCTCACCCAGGCCGGACCGCGCCACTGACGGCGCCCTCAGGGCGTACGGACCGATTCACACGCAACCGCGCACGGACCGACTCACACATAGCCGCGCACGGACCGACTCACACGTAACCCCGCACGGGCGCCGGTCCGACGGCGGAGGCGACGGCGTCCGCCAGCGGCTCGATGTCGTCCGGCGTCAGAGGCGAGACGGTGATCCGTATCCCGGGCGGCGCGCTCATCCGGAAGCGCGCCCCGGGCGCGACCGCCCAGCCGGCGTGCAGCAACCGCGCGACCGCTCCCGTCTCGTCCGGGACGGGGATCCACACGTTCATCCCGCTGCGCCCGTACGCCTCGATGCCACGCCGCTTCAGGGCGTCGATCAGCGCGTCCCGGCGCCGCCCGTACGCCGCCGCCACGGCCGTGACGTCCACCGCGCCCTTCGCCCACAGGTGGACGACCGCCCGTTGCAGCAGATGGCTCACCCAGCCGGGCCCCAGCCGCTGCCGCCCGTGCACCCGGTCCATGGTGACGGGGTCCCCGGTGAGGACGGCGAGCCTCAGGTCGGGGCCGTAGGCCTTGGCGACGGAGCGTACGAAGGCCCAGTCGCGGGTCACCCCGGCCAGGGGGTGCAGCGGCAGGTCGACGATCCGATGCCCGTGGTCGTCCTCTACGAGCAGGACGTCCGGGTGCTCCTTCAGCACGGAACGCAGGGCACGCGCGCGTGCGGCGCCCACCGCGGCGCCGGTCGGGTTCTGCGCCCGGTCCGTGACGATCAGCGCGCGGGCACCGGCCTCCAGGGCATGGCGTACGTCGTCGGGGACCGGGCCCTCGTCGTCGACGCGCACCGGGACCGTGCGCAGCCCTAGCGCCGGGGCGAGGTCGAACACGCTGCCCCAGCCGGGATCCTCGACGGCGACGGCGTCCCCGGGCTTGAGATGGGCCGCCAGCACGCGCTCGATGGCGTCGAGAGATCCGGAGGTGACGACGACGGGCCCGTCGGGCACGCCGTCCGCGTCGAGGTCGGCGCGCGCGAGCCGCTCCAGCTCCGCCTCGACGGCGGCCTCCCCGTACATCACGGGATCCCGGTCCGACCGTCCAGCCGCCGCCGCGAACGCCTCGGCGAGGGCGGGCAGCAGGGCCGGGTCGGGGTTGCCGTCGGCCACGTTCCGCACGCCCTCCGGCACCTCGACCCGGATGTAGTCGCGTCCCGTCGTGACGGGCTTCGCGCGGATCCGGCTGCCTCGCCGCCCCGCGGTCTCGATCACCCCGCGTTCGCGCAGAGTGCGATAGGCGGCGGCGACGGTGTTGGGATTCACCCCGAGCCGCTCCGCCAACTCCCGCATCGGCGGCAGCAGTTGCCCCGGTTCGAGGTCCCCGCTGCCCACCGCACGCTCGACGCTCGCGGAAATGTCCGCTGCGCGACGCCCTTCGATCCGATACTCTTCTAGCACAAAGAAGATTATGCACTAGTGCAATGGAGAGCGCAATGTCGGAGACGAGCACTCAGCCCGGGACGACGCGGCCCGCCGCCTACACCCCGACCGATCGCACCGTCCCCACCCGTTCCAAGGAGCGCGCCGCGTACGACCACGAGCTGGTCCACGCGATACTCGACGAGGGGTACGTCTGCCACCTCGGCTTCGTCCGGGACGGAACCCCGGTCGTCCTCCCCACCCTCTACGGACGGGTCGGCGAGCGCCTCTACGTACACGGCTCGACGGGTTCGCGCCCGCTGCGGATGACCGGTCAGGCCGACCCCGGGCTGCCCGTCTGCCTGACCGTGACCCACGTCGACGGTCTGGTCCTGGCCCGCTCCGCCTTCCACCACTCGATGAACTACCGCTCCGTGGTGGTGCACGGCATCGCCCACCAGGTGACGGACCCGGACGAGAAGCGGGCGGCCCTGGACGCGCTGGTCGACCAGGTCGTCCCGGGCCGTTCGTACGACTCGCGCCCCGCCAACGCCAAGGAGCTCGCCGCCACCGCCGTGATCCGCCTCGACCTGAACGAGGTCTCCGCGAAGCTGCGCACCGGCGGCCCGAACGACGACGCGGAGGACCTCGCCCTCCCCCACTGGACCGGGGTCGTCCCCCTCACCAAGGGACACGGCACCCCGATCCCCGCCGACGACCTGGCCCCCGGCATCGAGCTGCCCGATTACCTCACGACCCTGTGACGCCGAGGCGGCCGAGGCACCGGGAGGGGTCGCCCCCCGGCGCCTCGGCCTCGTGCCTCAATCCCGCCGCATCCCTCGGACGAGCGCCCGTTCCTCCTCGGGCACCCTCCGGGTGTCGCCCCGGATGCTCCGCGCCTCGGCCACCGCGAGCCCCGCGACCGAACCCAGCATCAACAGGGTGCCCGCGAGCGTCGTCACGGTCAGTCGTTCGCCGAGCAGACCGACGGCCAGCACGGCCGCACTCACCGGCTCCAGGAGCATGATCACGGAGACGGTCGCGGACCGGACCACGGCGGCGCCCGCGAAGAACAGCGCGTAGGCCAGCGCGGTGGGGACGGCGGCGATGTAGATCACCAGGACCAGCACGTGAGCCGGTCGGGCGGTGTGCGGGACCAGTCCCTCGGCCAGGCCGAGCGGCAGCAGGCAGACGGTGGTGACGGCGAACGTCCACACCGTCGTACCCGAGCCGTCGACGCGGCCGTCTCGTCCCCACCACCGGGTGAGCAGCGTCATCGCGGAGTATCCGGCCGCGGACACGACCGCGAGCACGACGCCCCAGGGCCGCACCGTGGCAGCCCCGCCGCCCAGCGCCAGCACCCCGAGCCCGCCGAGCGCCCCGGTGACGGCGACGCTCCCGCCGCGCCCGAGCCGCTCCCCCAGGGTCAGCCGCGCGCCCAGGGCGATGAGCACGGGTCCGGCGCCGAGGGTGACGACGGTCGCCACCGCGAGTCCGGTGGCCTCGACCGCGGCGAAGTAGGCGGTCTGGAAGACGGCGAGCCCAAGGCCCGTGACCCCGATCCGCAGGGCCTTGCGGCCGAGCGGCTCCCGGACGGCCTGCACGACCTGTCGGCGCCAGCGCCGATGCCGCGGCAGGCGCACGGCGAGCAGCAGCACGAGTCCGCCCGCGCAGCGCCAGAAGGAGAGGGCGATCGGCCCCATGTCACTGGCCCGGTAGACCAGTGACGCGGCCGCGCCCGCGGTGCCCCAGGCGGCACCGGCGACGATCAGATAGAGGAGGCCTCGCCCGAGGGGCAGGCCGGAAGCAGCTTGCGACACGTGTTTCTCTCCGCGGATACGCGCGGCCGCGCATCAGGCAGCCGCGCAGAAGCTCGGGAAGGACCACGTCGCAGCCCGTGCCGAGCGGGCAGGGGCGTACGGGAAGGTCCTCGGACTTCTTCTGCGGGCAGCGCCGTGCCACCCGGCACCGCGCCGGGTGGGAACTCCGGAGGGCCCGCCTCAGGCGGCCGGAGGCGGCAGAACGAGCGTAGAAGGCATGATCAGCACCTTAGACGGCGGTCCCGTGGGCCGACAACTCCCTTTCGGCGCCGCTCCCGCCGCTCGCGACCGGCCCGTCCGAGGGCTTCGCGGGCGCCGACGACTGTGCGATGAACGCGCCGACCAGCACCACCGCACCGCCGACGATCTGCGGCGCCGAGAGATGTTCGCCGAGCAGGACCCAGGCGAGCACGGTCGCGATGACCGCCTCCAGGCAGGCCACGACGCCCGCGACCTGCGGGGAGAGCCTGCGCACGGAGAGCACTCCGGTGACGTAGGCGACGACGGTCGCGATCAGCACGATCCAGCCGAGCAGCAGGGATGCGGCCACGGAGGTGCCGTTCATGTCCGCGCTGCCCCCGAGCAGCGACCAGTCCATGGTCCAGGGACGTGCGACGACCGTCAGCACGAGGGTGCCGACGAGCAGGCCGTACGCGATGACGCCGAGGGGGTCCGGTGCCTCCTCGCCCGCGTCGCTGCCCTGGTCGGACAGGACGAAGTAGCCGACCTGGCAGCAGGCGGCGCCCAGCGCGAGCAGCAGCCCGACGACGTCGAAGCTCAGCCCGGACCACACCTGGACGACACAGGCGAGCCCGCCGACCGCGAGGACGACCCCGAGCGCCGCGGCGCGGGTCACGGGCCGACGCTGCACGAACCGCACCCAGCCGAGCACGAGCGCCGGCGCCAGGTACTCGACGAGCAGGGCGACACCGACGGGGATACGCGATATCGCGGCGAAGTAGCAGGCCTGGACGCCCGCCACGGCGAGCAGTCCGAACCCGACGAGCAGGGCGGGGCGCCGCCGTACGAGAGCGCGATGGCGCACGGCCAGCGGCAGCATCACCAGGGCGGCGCCCGCGACCCGCAGCCACACCACGTGGAGCGGGTCGAGCCCCGCCTCGATCAGCGGCTTCGCCGCGACACCCGATCCGCCGAACGCGACCGCCGACGCGAGCGCGAGGCCCAGCCCGACGCCCTTCCCACGGTTGTCCTGACTGCCCTGAGAGGTATGCACCGGCACATGATGACAGGCGACGACATGAGCGTCACCCCCGATGACACCTGTCTCAACGATTGGACTGGCAGCCCGGGTCGCCACCGCCGGCGTACGTCTCGAAGTCGAGGCGGAACTCGCACGCGAACTCGTCCTCGGCGTCGAAGGCGTTCTCGATGCGCAGAAGCAGCGTCCGGGCGTCCACGCCGGCCCGCCGCAGGACCTCGACGGCCCGCGCCTGCGGATCGGTGACGATCGAGGCGAGCAGATCGAGACAGCGGGCCCGTTCGTCACCCCGCCGTTCGGCACGCTCGCACGCGCTCTCCATGGCTCCGGCCGCCACCGGCGACCAGCCCGCCTCGGCCACGACCCGCGACCAGCCCGCCTCGGCGACGACCGGAACCGCGCCCGAGTCCTCGACGCCGCTCTGCCAGCGCAGTCCGTAGCCGATGCTGCGCTGCACGAGATAGCCGAGCAGCCGGGCGACCTGCGGGGCGCCGTCGAAGACGGCGCGCACCTGGGGGTCGGCCTCCAGCAGTGAGTGCAGCAGATGGGCGGTGTCGATCTGCCGGTCGCCGTCCCGCAGCGCCCGCCTGCGTGCGCCGGAGACCACCGACGCCAGCTCGGCACCGAGCCTGGCATCGAGTTCCGTGCGGTGGGAGCCGCTCTCGGCGGCGGGCTGCTGGGGGATACGCGGTGGCACAACCCCTACCCCATCAGTCCCGGCGACTCGGGTCATCCTCGGTGGGCAGCATCTTCACGTCCCACACAGGGTGGGCTTCCGCGAGCGCGTTCTCCTCCTTACGGATGACTTCGCACCGTTTCTCCCCCAGGTTCTCCCTCGCGGCGCGCGCCGCCTTGCATCGCGTGTACCCCCCGAGGATGCGCCGCGCGCGTGGGACCTGTTCGACGCGGCGGCGATACGGCAGGTGGGCCGAGTTCACAATTCCTGACGGTTCATCAGTATTGAATGTTCCGAGGGCTGCGGCTACGTTCCGCGACACCGTAGCTGCGCCGGGCGCAGCGCCTGACACGAAGGGGTGGTCGCATGGCCGAAGTCAGCGCGGAGGCACGCATCGAGGCGCCTGCCGAGAAGGTCTGGGCGCAGCTCACGGACTTCTCCTCGTACGGCGAGTGGAACTCGACCCACACCAACTTCCCCAAGGGTGGCCCCGCCTCACTCGAGGTCGGCGGCACCTTCCAGGAGAACATGAAGCTCATGGGGTTCCCGGCCGAGGTCGAGTGGACCGTCGAGGAACTGGAGCCCGCCCGCACGCTGGCCATCCGCGGCAAGGGCCCCATGGCGGTGACCGTCGCCACCCGCTACACCCTGACCCCCGACGGCGACGCCACCTCGGTGCGGATCGAAGGGGAGTTCACCGGCGCGGCCGTCTCGCTGATGGCGGGCAAGCTCAAGGACTCGGCGACGGCCGCCCTCAACGAATCGCTGCGCAAGCTGGCCGGACTGGTGACCTGAGTCCCACACCTGCCCCGAGACCCGCGCCCAGCCCCCGTACATGGACAGGCGCCCCGCGGAAACACTTCCACGGGGCGCCGTCAGATACCACAGCATGCCCGTCAGTCCTCGTCGGCGAGGATCAGGTACAGCTTCTTGCGGGCTTCGTTGATGACCGCCAGCGCCTTGTCGCGCTGGTCCTTGCTGCCGGTCTTCCAGACCTGCCCGAAGGCCTCCATGAGACCGAAGCCGGCCTGCCGGATCTCGTGCAGCGTCTCCCAGTCGACCCCGCGCCCGGCCTCTTCCCACGGCGCCTCGGGGCCCGCCTCGGCCGCTTCGCGGCCTTCGTCTGTGAGCGAGAAGAGCTTCTTGCCGCCCTCTGCCGCACTGGTGATGAGACCCTCGTCCTCCAGCAGCTGGAGGGTCGGGTAGACCGAACCCGGGCTGGGCTTCCACGCCCCGCCGCTGCGCTCGGCGATCTCCTGGATCATCTCGTAGCCGTGCATGGGCCGGTCCTTGAGAAGGGCCAGGATCGACGCGCGTACGTCACCGCGCCGCGCCCTGCCACCCGGACCGCCCCGGCCGCCGCGCCGGCCACCCCAGGGGCCCGGCCCGAAGCCGAACCCCGGGCCGCCGGGGCCACCGCCCGGACCACCCGGACCGAAGGGCCCGAAAGCCCCGCGCCGCCCTTCGAAGCGGCCCCGGTCACGCGGACCGGGCCCACCGTGTCGGCCATGTCCACGTTCGAATCCAAATTCCTGTCCTTGGGGACGCATCGCCATCACTCCATTCGTTCGTTGATCGGTCGCGATGCGTCAACGATATATCGGAATAGCTCGCCTGACAACCCTCGGAAGTCCGGGCAGGTCAGGGGGCCGGACGGCCGCAACCGGTCCAGCTCCACGGAATTGGCCTTGTCCCGCGGCCCACGCGGGCCACTAGGGTCTGTCCGGCCGATCAAGTCGCAGGAGAGTGGCGGGTCTTATGCAATGCCGGTGAGCGGGGTCTGGTGCGTGCATCTGCAAGGCGGAGGAGGGAGGCGACGCGGAGCGTCGTTGACCGACGACAACGCCGCAGATGTGCGTGCCAGACCCCGCGTCTGCGGCACGATCGGCCGGACAGACCCTAGCGTCGGGGCATGCGGATTCGAATCGTCGACGCCTTCACCGACCGTCCCTTCACGGGCAACCCGGCCGGGGTCCTTCTTCTCGACCACGACACCTTCCCCGAGGACAGCCGGCTCCAGAGCGTCGCCCTGGAGGTCAACCACGCGGAGACGGCCTTCGCGCACCGCCTCCCCGAGGGCGGCGACGCCGACTGGGCGCTGCGCTGGTTCACCCCCGTCGCCGAGGTCGCGATGTGCGGGCACGCGACCCTCGCCACCGCACACGTCCTGCGCACCACGGGCGCCCACCCGGGACCGGTGCGGTTCGCCACGCTCAGCGGCGTACTCGTCGCCACGCCCCACGAGGATGGTTCCCTGACGCTGGACTTCCCCACCGCTCCGCTCACCCCCATCGAGGTCCCGGACGGCGTCGCCGAGGCCCTGGGCGCCGAGCCGCTCACGACCTTCGACACCGGCCCGAACACCGGCGACCTGCTGATCGAGGTCGCCGACGAGAAGACGGTCAGGGGACTCGCCCCCGATCACAGGGCCCTCGCCCGGTACTCCGAGCGCGGCATCATCACGACCGCCCGCGCCGAAGACCCCTCCCAGGGCTACGACTTCGTCTCGCGCTGCTTCTTCCCGAACCTCGGCATCGACGAGGACCCGGTCACCGGCAGCGCCCACACCGCCCTCGCGCCCTACTGGTCCGAGCGCCTCGGCCGCCCCGGCCTCACCGGCCTGCAGGCCTCCCCGCGCTCCGGCCTGGTCCGCACCGAGCTGCGCGGCGACCGCACGCTGCTCACCGGCCACGCGGTCACGGTCATCGAGGGCGAACTCCTCGCGTAGCGACACACGAAAGAACCGTACGAAAAAGGGGCGTACGAGAGTGTCGTACGCCCCTTTCGGCCCCGCTCACACCGCTGCTCAGGCGGTCGGCAGCCAGCCCACCTTCCCCGCCAGCAGCGCGTATCCCACGAACGCCCCGATGTCGAGCAGGGAGTGCGCCACCACGAGCGGTCCGACCCGGCCCCACCGCCGGTACAGGTAGACGAAGACCACGCCCATCACCATGTTCCCGATGAAGCCGCCGATGCCCTGATAGAGGTGGTACGAGCCGCGCAGCACCGCGCTCGCCACCAGCGCGGTCCCCGGCGTCCAGCCCAGCTGCCCGAGCCTGCGCAGCAGGTACCCGACGACGACGACCTCCTCCAGTACGGCGTTCTGCACGGCCGACAGGATCAGGACCGGGTACTTCCACCACACGTCGGGCAGCGCTTCCGGCACCACGGTCAGGTTCGCGCCGAACCCCCGGGCCGCCAGGTAGAAGGCGATGCCCGTGCTACCGATCACCGCCGCGATCGCGGCCCCCCGCCCGAGGTCGGGCCAGGGCCGCGTACGGTCGAACCCGATCACACGCAGTCCCTTGCCCTCCCTCATCAGGAAGTGCGCGACCAGGGCGACCGGGACCAGGGCCGACGCGATGCCGAACAACTGCCAGGCCAGATCAAGCCAGGGGCGACCCGGCGCGGCTGAGGCGTTGAGGGTGGCCGCCTGGTCCTTGAGACCCCCCGGTTTGGTGACCGACCCGACAAAGCTGATCAGCGCGGACACTCCGCTCGCCCCGAGCGACAGGCCCAGGACGAGTAGTGTTTCGTCCCGGAAAATCCGTCGCGTCAGCCGCTCCCCGGGATGAGAATCGGCCACCGACCCCGCCTCCACCTGCACTCCCGCCTCCAGTTGAGTAATCCCGCCGCATCCTCATCTTCGCCCCGCTAGGGTCTCGAAAGAAGTTGCGAAGATCGTGTGCGACAGGCCGTCGGGTGGACGGACGCCGTACGGGCGTACCTCCCCGTCGCCTTCTGCCTCATGGCCGTATCTACGGCTTTCTCGCGACTCCGGCTCATCCAGGGAGGGCACCACCGTCATGGGACGTCACAGCTTGCCCGATGCGTACGGGGCGGGCGCGGCCGACCCCCGTCCACGCGCACGCCGCCGTACGGTGGCCATCGCGACGGTGTTGGTGCTCACGGTCGCCGCGGGCACGGCGGTCGCGGTCCGCGGTGGTCTGCTCTCCTTCGGCTCGTCCTGCCGGGACAACGCCGTGCCCCTCAAGATCGCCGCGTCCCCGGACATGGCGCCCGCCCTCAGGGCCGTCGCCGAACACGCCCGCGACCACAACATCACCTCCGACGGCCACTGCATCGCCGTGACCGTGACGGCCCGCGAGTCGTACAAGGTCGCCGACGCACTGAGGTCGGGCAACAAGTCCGACGTCCAGGCGTGGGTGCCGGACTCCGCCCTGTGGGTGGACCGGGTCAGTGGTGAGAGCAACGCGACCCGGGTGACCGCGGCGGGCACTGTCGCCTCCTCACCGGTCGGCGTCGCGATGGTCCCGTCGGCCGCGAAGTCGCTGGGGTGGCCCGAGAAGACGTACACCTGGACCGAATTGGCGGGCGCCGCGCTGCGGGACGACCGGCTGAGGCTCGGTGCGGCCGACCCCGTGCGCAGCGCGGCCGGCCTGCTCGCGCTGACTCGGCTCAATACCGCCGCGGCCACCGTCAAGGGAGGTGACACCCAAGTGGCGGCCATGGCGAAGACGCTCTCCCAGCGCACGTCCGACAGCGACAGTCAGGTCCTGGACACCCTCCCGCGCGACTCCTCCGGCACCGAGCAGGACAGTCCGCAACGCAACCAGGCGCTGATCCTCTCCGAGCAGTCGGCGTTCGCGTACAACTCCTCGGCCGGCGGCGGCGCCGGACTCGACCTCTTCTATCCCAAAGACGGGTCACCGCGGCTCGACTACCCGTTCACCCTGGTCGACGAGTCACGGCTGAACACCGACACGAGCCGTGCCGCCCTTCGGTTCATGACGCTGCTCGGCGAGTCGGACGGGCAGCGGATCCTGGAGCGATACGGGTTCCGCACGGACGACGAGAAGGTCTCGCCCGCGCTGATCACCAAGGCCGGGGGGCGAGCCCCGCAGCCGTTCGCGCGCGCCGCGCTCGAACCCACCCCGGCGAAGGCGGTCGACGAGGCACTCGGCACATGGACGATCACGGTGCAGAGCGCCCGGATCACCACGGTCGTCGACGCCTCCGCGTCCATGGCGCAGCCGGTGCCGGGCACCAATCAGTCCCGTATGGACGTCACCAGGGCGTCCCTGCTGCAGGCCCTCGCGACCTTCACCTCGGAGGACGAGATCGGGCTGTGGAAGTTCTCCACCCGCCTGGACGGCGACCGCGACTACCGGGTGCTCGTGCCCACGGAACGCCTGGGCGACCGCAAGGGCAACGGCACCCAGCGGGACAGGCTGTCGGCGGCGTTCAGCTCCCTGTCTCCCGTCCCGAACGGCGCGACGGGCCTGTACGACACCACGCTCGCCGCGTACAAGGCGGCCACCTCCTCCTATGTCAAGGGGAAGTTCAACGCGCTGGTGCTGCTGACCGACGGCGTCAATCAGGACCCGGGGAGCATCTCGCGCTCCGCCCTCGTCACCCAACTGCGGAAGCTCACCGACCCACAGCGCCCGGTGCCGCTCATCGCCATAGCCGTGGGCCCGGACGCCGACAAGGCGGAGGTCCAGGAGATCGCCAAGGCGACCGGCGGCTCCGGCCAGCAGGTCAACGACCCCACGCAGATCCACTCGGTGATCCTCAGGGCGATCGTGGCAGCGGGCAACCAGAGCCAAGGCTGACACCAGACCCCAAAACGACCACCACAGCCCGCCCCGGGTCAGCGACGCAGGCCACCCGGCCCGGGGCGCAGCGCCACCCCCCGCCGGACCCGGCGCACCGGCGCAGGCGGCCCCACCCGGACCACCACCACAGCCCACCCGGCCAGGGACACTCCCGCGGGCCAACCCGGTCCAGGAACCCCCGCGCACGTCATCCGCCCCCACCACACCCACGCAGGCCACCCTGCCCGGCGACCATGTCAGCACGGGCCTGGCCAGGGACACCGCTCGGGGCACACTCCGCCCCCTGAACACCCACCACGAGCAGCCCACCCCGGAGACACCGCCGCAGGCAGACCGCCCCGATCAGCCCAGCGGTACCGGCTCCGGCAGTCCCACCGGCCAGGTGTGCACGGGCTCACCGAGGTGCATCAGCTCGCCGTAGCGCCGGGTGGTCGCGGCCAGCGCGGCATCCCTCGCGAGGCCCTTCTCCAGCGCCTGGTGGAAGGTGGCCGCCTGCCAGGTCGCCCCGTTGGCACGCAGCCGGCAGCGGTCCTCGATCACCCCCAGGTAGTAGTCCCGGTCGGCCGGCTCGACGCCCCACGCGTCCAGCCCCGCCGCGGCGAGCGGCAGCAGTTCGTCACGGACCAGGTGCACGGCCTCGACCTGCGCGGTGGTGCCCCCGTACCGTCCCCGCCGCGGCCACTCCAGACGCGCGTCGATGCCATGGCGGCAGGCCGCGTCGAAGTTGGCCGCCGCGGACTCGAACGACAGCCGTGTCCACACGGGCCGCGCCTCCTCGGCGAGCGCACGCACGACCCCGTAGTAGAACGCCGCGTTGGCGACGACATCGGTGACGGTGGGACCGGCGGGCAGCACCCGGTTCTCCACGCGCAGGTGCGGGACTCCGTCGGCGACGTCGTACACGGGCCGGTTCCAGCGGTAGACCGTGCCGTTGTGCAGCACGAGTTCGGCGAGCCTGGGAATGCCTCCGGCGTCGAGGACCGCGAGCGGGTCCTCCTCGTCGCTGATGGGCAGCAGAGGCGGGAAGAAGCGCAGGTTCTCCTCGAAGAGGTCGTACGCCGAGGAGATCCACCGCTCACCGAACCAGGTGCGCGGACGCACCCCCTGCGCCTGGAGCTCGGGCGGCCGGGTGTCGGTGGACTGCTGGAACAGCGGCGGCCGCGACTCGCGCCACAGCTCACGGCCGAACAGGAAGGGCGAGTTGGCACCGATCGCGACCTGCACGGCGGCAACGGCCTGAGCCGCGTTCCACACGTCCGCGAAGCGCGCCGGGGTGACCTGGAGGTGCAACTGCACGGAGGTGCAGGCGGCCTCGGGCGCGATGGACTTCGACGTACAGACGAGGCGCTCCACTCCGTCGATGTCGAGCACGAAGTCCTCGCCACGAGCGGCCACGATCTGATCGTTGAGCAGGGTGTAGCGATCGACGTCCGACAGGTTCGAGGAGACCAGGTGGTCACGGTCGAGCGTCGGCAGAATCCCGATCATCATGATTCCCGCGTCGAGTTCGCCTGCCTTTCGATGGGCATATGCGAGTGAGGTGTGCAGCTCCTCGGCGAGCCGGTCGAATACCCGTCCGTCCAATCGATGTGGGGCTATGTTGACTTCCAGGTTGAACATGGCAAGTTCTGTTTGAAAGTCTCGGCTCGCAATCCTTTCGAGTACTTGCGCATTCATCATCCTGGGCATGCCGTCGGGTCCGGCGAGATTCAGTTCGATCTCCAGGCCCATGAGATTCTTCGGGCGATCGAACCGCTTCTCCTCCAGCAGCCTCCCCAGCCCCGTCAGACACTGCCGGAGCTTGCCTCGGTAGTGCTGGCGATCGGACAGGTCGTACGACCCTGCCACGACCTTCTCTCCCATCGAAGCGTCCCTCCTCGAATGGGCAGGCCGATCCTCCGGCCCCTGCCGTCCCGGAGGATGATGCCCAGGCAACACGATCGATAACGCCCTGTACAGCCTCGTCGACCGCTACCCTGGTACCCGTTGTCCGGAGGCACATTCACGGGGCATGAACCAGAGCACAGTTTCAGCCTGACACGATCTCGTGAAAAACGCCGACGAGAATCGGCCGACCGCTCCGACAAAGCAATCCGAGGTCATCGACGGGCCCCGACACAGAATCGGGATGAACCTCTCGTTTCATCGACCGAATATCGCCTTGCTCTTCATATTCAGGACGGCTAGACGAAACACCATCTGAACACGTGTCGTATAAACTCCGCAAACGAGGCGGAGAGTTGGCGCTCGCGGTCCCAGGTCCTGTCGTCGAAGTGACATGCGGCAGGCGACATCCTGTCGGCAGATCCAGACCCCTCGCTCCTCCGACCCCGAGAGCTGACAGCGCCGTCCGCCCCCGCCCTCGCGCCACTGTGCCTGTCGAATGAGAGGCGACCCACCATGCCGCTGCATGTCCCCCCGGCTCCCTCGCCCGCCCTGCGCACCGTCCTCACGGCACTCGGTTCCCCCACCGCAGTCCGCGAGGCCCGCACACCGTCCCTACGCATGACCCAGGGACCCGTCACCCCCGAACTCCCGTTGCCCGTACACGTTCTGGACCGCATCACGCCGGCCGGCGCCTCCACCACCCGGCTCGCCGGATGGCGCTTCCTGATCCGCTGCGGCGAGCGGTCGGTGGCCGCGGCCGACACCATGCTCACTCCCGACGGCTGGGCCTTCTCACACTTCTTCGAAGGCCCCTACATCGCCTCCACCGAGCGCGCCCTGCGTCACGCCGAGAACATGGGCCAGCCGTACCAGCCACGGCTGTTGTCCGTTCCCGAGCTCTACATGCTCACCCTCTGGCTGCACGGCGACTGCGCCGCGGACGGCGCCACCGGGCACCCGGCCGCCACCGATCTCCTGGTGCCGCTGGCGCCCGCGCCGCCCGGTATCGCCGCGCATCGCCCGCACCGCGTCGCCGAACTCCTCCCGGTCCTCACGCACCGGCTCACTCCCGCCCCACTGCTCAGCTCGCCCGCGTAATCACTCACCCGGAGAAGCACACCAAACGCATCGCCCCGTGCCCCGCTACCGTTGTCCCGGTCGCGGGGCACGTTGCCGCCCGAACCCGTCCGCTCGTTCGGGCCCCACAGCGCTCGTACGAGGGAGAACGCCCCCTCCGCCCCGACCGGACTAGCCCCATCCGGCCACCGCGAACCCCCCGAAGGGACCGTGCAGTTGGACTGAACCGTCCGCACGGGTGACGCGTCTCCAACCTGTGAGGAGCGCTGCTGCGAAATCCCTGCGGATCGACGCCCGTAGGGCAACACTGGGTTCCAAACACACGCCACCGGGGGGCGGCCATGAGCACTTCAAGCCGCGGGAAAGACACCACAGCCACCACTCATCTCTCATCCCAGCGAAAGATCCCATCCATGTGCCAGCACCAGCCGCCGTGTCCGACAGCCGAATCAGCCGACCGGGAGTCCGCCCGCCTCGTGGCGCACCACCCGGAGCAGGGATGGAGCCTGCTGTGCAACGGCGTTCTGCTCTTCGAGGACACCGGTGAGCTCCTGCCCGACGGCCAGATCATCGCCCCGCACCGCCCCCAGGGCAGCGAGCACGTGATGACGGCCGCCTGAGCCGCACAACCGGGTGGCGGTGACCGCCGCCCAGACATGGAGAGGGGCCGGCCCGGAGACGTGATCTCCGAACCGGCCCCGACGCGTATCCGAGGGTGACTACTCTTCGTAAGCGTCCAGCGGCGGGCAGGAACAGACCAGGTTCCGGTCGCCGTACGCCTGGTCGATGCGGCGCACCGGCGGCCAGTACTTGTCCGCGGCCGAGACACCGGCCGGGAAGACGGCCTCCTCGCGGGTGTACGCGTGCTCCCACTCGCCGCCGAGCGCGGCGGCGGTGTGCGGCGCGTTCCGCAGCGGGTTGTCCTCGGCCGCCCAGACGCCCGAGCCGACCTTGTCGATCTCCGCACGAATGGCGATCATCGCGTCGCAGAACCGGTCGAGCTCGATCAGGTCCTCGGACTCGGTGGGCTCGATCATCAGCGTGCCGGCCACCGGGAAGGACATCGTCGGCGCGTGGAAGCCGTAGTCGATGAGCCGCTTGGCGATGTCGTCGACGCTGACGCCGGTCGCCTTGGTCAGCGGACGCAGATCGATGATGCACTCGTGCGCGACGAGCCCGCCCGGACCGGTGTAGAGCACCGGGAAGTGCGGCTCCAGGCGCTTGGCGATGTAGTTCGCCGACAGCACCGCCACCTGCGTGGCCCGCTTGAGGCCCTCACCGCCCATGAGACGGACGTACGCCCAGGAGATGGGCAGAATGCCCGCCGAGCCCCAGGGAGCGGCGGAGATCGGTCCCACGCCCGTCTCGGGGCCTGCCGCGGGCTGCAGCGGGTGGTTCGGCAGGTACGGCGCCAGGTGCGCGCGTACGCCGACCGGGCCCACGCCCGGACCGCCGCCGCCGTGCGGGATGCAGAACGTCTTGTGCAGGTTCAGGTGGGAGACGTCACCGCCGAAGTGGCCCGGCTTGGCGAGGCCCACCAGAGCGTTGAGGTTGGCGCCGTCGACGTACACCTGGCCGCCCGCCTCGTGCACCTGCGCGCAGATGTCGGCGACGTGCTCCTCGAACACACCGTGCGTCGAGGGGTACGTGATCATCAGCACCGCGAGCTCGTCGCGGTGCTGCTCGATCTTCGCGCGCAGGTCCTCGACGTCGATCTCGCCGTCCTCGGCGGTCTTCACGACGACGACCTTCATGCCGGCCATCACGGCACTCGCGGCGTTCGTGCCGTGCGCGGAGGACGGGATCAGGCAGACCGTGCGCTGGTCGTCGCCGTTGGCCCGGTGGTAGCCGCGTACGGCCAGCAGCCCGGCCAGCTCGCCCTGGGAGCCCGCGTTCGGCTGGAGCGACACCTTGTCGTACCCGGTGACCTCGGCGAGCCGATCCTCCAGCTCCTGGATGAGGGTGAGATAGCCCTGCGCCTGCTCGGCGGGCACGAAGGGGTGCAGCTGGCCGAACTCGGGCCAGGTGACAGGTTCCATCTCGGTGGTCGCGTTGAGCTTCATGGTGCAGGAGCCCAGCGGGATCATGCCGCGGTCGAGCGCGTAGTCACGGTCGGACAGCTTGCGCAGGTAGCGCAGCATCGCGGTCTCGGAGCGGTACTGGTGGAAGACCGGGTGCGTGAGGTAGTCGTCGGTGCGCAGCAGCGCCGCGGGCAGCGTCTCCTCGGCGACGGCGTCCAGGGCCTCGATGTCGCCGTCGACGCCGAACGCGGTCCAGACGGCGCCCACCTGCTTGCGGGCGGTGGTCTCGTCGCAGGCGATCGACACGTGGTCGGCGTCGACGAGGTGGAGGTTGACGCCCCCGTTGCGCGCGCCCGCCACGACCTCGGCGGCCCGGCCCGGCACCCGCACGGTCAGCGTGTCGAAGTAGGAACCGTGCACGACCTCGACCCCGCCGGCCGTCAGGCCCGCGGCAAGGATCGTGGCGTACCGGTGCGTACGCCGCGCGATGGTCCGCAGGCCCTCGGGACCGTGGTAGACGGCGTACATGCCGGCCATCACCGCGAGCAGCACCTGCGCCGTGCAGATGTTGCTGGTCGCCTTCTCACGGCGGATGTGCTGCTCCCGCGTCTGCAGGGCGAGCCGGTACGCCTTGTGTCCGTCGGCGTCCACGGAGACTCCCACCAGCCGGCCGGGCAGGCTGCGCGCGAACTTCTCACGCACCGCCATGTATCCGGCGTGCGGACCGCCGAAGCCCATCGGCACGCCGAAGCGCTGGGTCGTACCGATCGCGATGTCGGCGCCGAGCTCACCGGGCGAGGCGAGCAGCGTGAGGGCGAGCAGGTCGGCGGCGACCGTGACGACCGCGCCGAGCTCGTGCGCCTGCTCGATGACGGGCTTCAGATCGCGTACGACACCGGAGGCACCCGGGTACTGGATCAGCACACCGTTGATCTCCCGCCCGGCGATCTCCGCCGGGATGCCCTCGCCCAGGTCGGCGACGACGATCTCGACGCCGGTCGGCTCCGCGCGGGTCTCGATGACGGCGACGGTCTGCGGCAGGGTGTCCGCGTCGATCAGGAAGAGGCCCTTCTTGTTCTTTCCCATGCGCCGCGACAGCGCCATCGCCTCGGCGGCGGCGGTGCCCTCGTCGAGCAGCGAGGCGCCGGAGGTGGGCAGCCCGGTCAGCTCGGCGACGACAGTC
Source organism: Streptomyces sp. NPDC111656 (assembly GCF_055656965.1). NCBI lineage: Bacteria > Bacillati > Actinomycetota > Actinomycetes > Kitasatosporales > Streptomycetaceae > Streptomyces > Streptomyces sp. NPDC111656. The sequence continues at coordinate 11,919 of NZ_JBVKCA010000001.1, read as the reverse complement.
TGGAAGTTCAGCAGCGCTTCGAGCCGCCCCTGGGAGATCTCCGGCTGGTAAGGCGTGTACGCGGTGTACCAGGCCGGGTTCTCCATGACGTTGCGCAGGATCACCGGCGGCGTGAACGTGCCGTAGTAGCCGAGGCCGATCATCGAGTCGAGCACCTGGTTGCGGTCCGCGAGGGAGCGCAGCTCGGCCAGTACCTCGGCCTCGGTGCGCGCGCCCGGCAGCTCCAGCGCCTCGGCGTTCTTGATGACGTCCGGCACCGCGGCGGCCGTCAGCTCGTCGAGCGAGCCGTACCCGACCTGCGCGAGCATCTTGGCCCGCGCCTCGGAGTCGGGCCCGATGTGGCGCTGCTCGAAGGGGATTCCCTGTTCGAGCTCGGAGAGCGGAATGCGATGGGCGGTCATTGCGGAGGCCTCCTGGTCTGACACGACCTTCGAGGGGCACCACGGCGTGGGTACCCCGACGGCCTCCCCCTCTGTCATCTCAACCTGAGAGCTTCACCGGCCCGCCCGCTCGCTGCGACCCGGCTTTCACCGTCGGTGAGGGCGGAGGCCTTCGACACCCGCCCTGCTTTCCAGAGTGACCTCGTCCGTGCGGTACGTGTGCCTGAGAGATTCCGGGGAGGATTTGCTCCTTCGGCGCCTCCGATGTTGTCTGGAGGACTCTCCCGCACGGGGTCAGCAGCCGCTTGCCAGCCTACCAGCGAGGACAACGCACGAGCTTTCGAGTGGCCACCTTCCCGAATGTGCTCTTTTGTAGTGCTTACGGATGAGTTGCTAGCGAGTGGAGGGACCGTGCAGACCGACATCGATCCGCGCAACCTGATCGGCCGCAAGGCGCTCGACCGCAACGGCGCCAAGATCGGCACGGTCGACGAGGTCTATCTCGACGACGCGACCGGCGTCCCGGAGTGGGCCGCCATACGGACAGGCCTGTTCAGCAGGGACGCCTTCGTCCCCCTGGAGCCCAGCGAAGTCGTCGAGGGCACGCTGCGTGTCCCCTTCGACCGCGCCCTGATCAAGGACGCCCCCGACTTCGGCGTGGGCCGCCACCTCTCCCCCGAACAGGAACTCCAGCTCTACCACCACTACGGCCTGGACGTGACACCCCCGCCCCCACCGCCGGACCGCGACTTCGGCCGCCTGGCAGGCACGGACGAGGGTTGACTTCTCTGATGGGGCCCACCTGACGGGCCCCGAAAGGGGCGCGGGGCTCTGACATCATGCGGCTCCGCCGCGTGGGCGCGACCAGCCACATTCCGACCGCGGCGCTGATCCGACTTCACCCCCCACGGCGTTCGCAAACAGTCCCCCGCACCAACGGCAACGGCTCCGCCAACTCCAACGCAACATCATCCGTACGAAACGTCCGCACACGCCCCGGCTCGGAGTAGGGCGTCTCGAACCGCACGGTCACCCTCCCGAGCCCACTCCCCTGCACCCATCCGTGCCCGTACTCCGCATGCCGCACGTCATGCCCCGCAGGCCACCGCCGCTCGGCAGGCGGCGCCTGCTCGGCAGCCACTTCCTCCGCCCCCTCCTCGTCCGGATGCTCCAGCACCGCCGACTCCCCCGCGGCGGCCTCCGCCTCCGCTTGCGCCTGCGCCTGGGCCTGGGCGAACAGGTCTTCCTGCGTGTAGTCGGCGAGCCCCGAGACGCCGACTCCCAGCAGCCGCACGCCCCCGGTCGTGTCCACCGCCTCCAGAAGCCGCGCGGCAGCCTCCCGTACGACGCCGGGGTCGTCCGTCGGTCCCCGCAGCGTCTCGGACCGGGTCAGCGTCGAGAAGTCGTACCTCCGCACCTTCAGCACGATGGTCCGCCCGGACAGCCCCGCATCCCGCAACCGCCGCACACACCGGTCGGCGAGCCGCTGCACCTCCAGGCCGACCCGCATCCGGTCGTGGATGTCCACGTCGTACGTGTCCTCCACCGACACGGACTTCGTCTCCCGCTCGGCCACCACGGGCCGCTCGTCGTGCGCCAGCGCCATCGCGTACAGCGCGTGCCCGTGCGCCTTCCCCACCAGCCGCACGAGTTCGTCCTCCCCCGCCTCGGCGATCTCGTCGACCGTGGTGATCCCGGCCCGGCGCAGATGGTCCCCGGTCGCGGGCCCGACACCCGGCAGCGTCCGCACCGACATCGGCCCCAGCAGCGCGCGCTCCGTCCCAGGTTCTATGACCACGAGACCGTCGGGCTTCGCCTGCTCCGAAGCGATCTTGGCGAGCATCTTGGACGCGGCGAGCCCCACCGAACCCGTCAGCCCCGTGACGGCGCGGATGTCCGCGCGCAGCTTCGCCCCGGCCAGCCGCGCGGAAGCCTCGTCCCAGGCCGCGTCCCCCGCCTCCAGATCGACGAACGCCTCGTCCAGGCTCAGCGGCTCCACCAGCGGCGACAACGCCCCCAGCAGCCCCATCACCTGCTCGCTGACCTCCCGGTAGAGCGTGAAGCGGGGCACGAGATACGCGGCGTTCGGCGCCAGCCGCCGTGCCTGGGCCATGGGCATCGCCGAGTGCACCCCGAAGACCCGTGCCTCGTACGAGGCGGTCGCGACGACTCCGCGGGGTCCGAGCCCGCCCACGACGACGGCCTTCCCGCGCAGGCTCGGCTTGGCTGCCTGCTCCGCCGAGGCGAAGAAGGCATCCATGTCGAGATGCAGGATCGTAGGCGCGGTTCTCACATGTCCGATGCTGCCCTACGCCACTGACAATGCCTCTGCGGACCTCAGACGGCCCGATTGCGCCGGCGCGCCAGCTCGTCCGTCGGGTTGTGCCCGACGAGCGTCTCACCCGTGTCCACGCGCTCCCCGTGCAACTGCGAGAGCGCGCTCTCGACGTCCCGCCACACCACGCCCACGGCGATCCCGAAGACGCCCTGACCGCCCTGCAACAGGGCGTGGACCTCGTCGGGCGAGGAGCATTCGTAGACGGTCGCGCCGTCGCTCATCAGCGTCATCCGCTCCAGGTCCCGGAAGCCGCGTTCCCTGAGGTGCTGGACCGTGGTGCGGATGTTCTGCAACGACACTCCCGTGTCGAGGAACCGCTTCACGATCTTCAGGACGACGACATCCCGGAAGCTGTAGAGCCGCTGGGTCCCCGACCCGTAGGCGGGCCGCACGCTCGGTTCGACCAGGCCTGTCCTGGCCCAGTAGTCCAGCTGCCGGTAGGTGATGCCCGCGGCGGCACACGCCGTGGGACCGCGGTAGCCGATCTCCTCGGCAGCCGCCCCACCCTCACCGGACTCACCGGACACCGCTGTCGGCCGCTGCGGAACGTGATCGGCCGCGCTGCCGTGAAGCGGGTACGGGCCGCTCTCCCCCAGACTTCGTCCGGGGGCACCCCCAGCCGTACCGTCGCCGCTGCTTCTCACGCCGACCTCCGTCCTTGACCTGCCCTCTCGACGGTAGGCAGTCACCGGGGGTGCGTCAACGATCGCCACACTCGGCACGCCGAGTGATAATCACCCTAGGAGTGGTTTCCCGTGTCCCACCGCGGGGAAAGGCTAGCCGAATGCTCTTGGAGCGGGCCGCAGCGCGCCACACGGGCCACGGGCAATTGCCGCCCCGGAGGCCTACGATCCAGTGGCTTGGCCGATCCATCGGCTTGCCAGGGGGTGGACGCCACGCCCGCTCCTCGAGCCCGGGCGCCGACCGCCCACCCGCGGGCGATCGGTCCCCTCACTGACTGTTGGTCCCGAAGTCCTCGGGCGAGATCTGGTCGAGGAACTCGCGGAACTTCTCCACCTCGTCCTCCTGCTCGTCCGGGATCGCGATGCCGGCATCGTCCAGCACACCGTCGCTGCCGTAGATCGGCGTTCCGGTGCGCAGCGCCAGCGCTATGGCGTCGGACGGGCGGGCGCTGACCTCGACCCCGCTGGCGAACACCAGCTCCGCGTAGAAGACCCCCTCGCGCAGATCAGTGATGCGCACCTCGGTGAGCTCCTGGCCGACGGCTTCCAGCACGTCCTTGAACAGGTCGTGGGTCAGCGGTCGCGCGGGGGCCATGCCCTGCTGGGCGAAGGCGATCGCCGTCGCCTCCCCCGGTCCGATCCAGATGGGGAGGTAACGGTCGCCTCCCACTTCACGCAGGAGCACGATCGGTTGGTTGGAGGGCATTTCGACCCGGACACCTACGACATCGAGCTCGTTCACACAGCAACCCTAGGCCGTGCCCGGGATGTTTGGGTAGTCGGGCACAGAACGGGGGGCCGATCCGGACGCCCACCGGGCACTTCGGGTCAGGGCAGCCGGACGCCCAGCGCGGTCTGCACCAGCGCCGCGTGCAGCTTCACCGTGAGTCCCGCCAGCTCCTTCGTACGGGCCTCGGCGTGCGCCCTGGTCTGCGGATTGCGATGGCGCCGCAATGGGGCCACCACCTGGTCCACGAGCCCCGCGTCTCGTTCGGCCGCGGCCTTCATCGCGCGCAAATGGCGCGGCTCGATCCCGAACCGCCCGAGCTCGACGACGAGCGCGGCGACCGTCACCGCCTCGGCGTCATATACCCCGTCCGCAAGCGGGGCGAGGAGTCCGTACGACTCCCACTCCTGAAGCTCCTGCTCACCGATCTCGGCGGCGGCCAGCAGCTCCGCACGGCCCACCCGGGCCGCTGGGGGTGCCTCGGACTCCCCGAAGAGGTCACCGAGCCCACCGAACGGCTCCCCGTCGTCGGAGTCGCGCTGCCGCCCCACGGACGGCAGCCGCACCGGCTCCCCACGCTCCAGAGCGTCCAGATGCTCGCGGATCACCTTCAACGGCAGATAGTGGTCCCGCTGCATCCGCAGTACGTGCCCGAGGCGCTCGACGTCGGCCTGGCTGAACTTGCGATACCCCGAGGGGGTCCGCTGCGGCTCGATGAGCCCCTCCGACTCCAGGAACCGGATCTTGGAGATCGTGACTTCGGGGAACTCGTCGCGCAGCGTGTTCAGCACCGAGCCGATGCTCATCAGCCCACTGTCCGCTGCGGCGGTACCGCTCCCGGCACCGCCGCTCGGTGATCGAAGCATGGACCTTCCTGAGGGTCCCCCCGGACGGAGTCCGGGGGAGGGTCAGATGCCTCGCTGGCTCGCGTAGAAGACCAGCCGGTACTTGCCGATCTGCACCTCGTCACCGTTCGACAGCGGGACCGAGTCGATTCGCTCCCTGTTGACGTACGTACCGTTCAGGCTGCCCACGTCGGCGACCGTGAACGAGCCGTCCGCGGCGCGACGAAACTCCACATGACGACGTGACACGGTCACGTCGTCCAGGAAGATGTCGCTCTGCGGATGACGACCGGCCGTGGTCAGGTCGCTGTCCAGCAGGAAGCGGCTGCCCGAATTGGGACCGCGGCGTACCACCAGGAGCGCCGAGCCGAGCGGCAGCGCGTCGACGGCCGCCTGCGCCTCCGGAGAGAGCGTCGGCATCTGCGTCTGGCCGGTGACCTCGGCATCGTAGGCCTCGATGCCCGAGATGGAGATCGTGGACGTGGTCTCGGACGGACGCTCCGGGACCGCACCGGGTCGCAGCGGCGCACCGCAGTTGGAGCAGAAGCGGCTGTTCTCCGCGTTGCGGTTACCGCACCTCGTACACACCAGGGCCGACATGGACGGATCCTCCTGCCGCGGCTGCCCCCCAGGGGCATGGGACGCGTACGGGTCGGAGGCGAACCCTCCACCCGCACTTGAGGCTGACGGTTCCCCGAAACCTATGCGTCCGGACTGGGCAGGGTCAACAGACGGCGCGCCCTGACCACCGGGAATGTCACCGACCTGGTCCCGGAACAACGGGCGGTCGCCGCTCTGGCCCTCCGCGTCTCCATGGCGTGGTGCACGGTGTCGGGCAGTCGCGTTGTCGCTGCCCTCTCCTCGTGCGCTCTTGCCGAACAACTTCGCAAACAACTTCACGGGCGATTCCCCTTGACCGAAACAGACCCGCCCGTGGGGCAGGACGAACACTGATTGAACACACCGGTCGACCCGGACATCCTCACAACGTCCGTATCCACCAGACAGTTTCCACCACGCACCACCCAATCGGTGCGCCGACCCCCCGCAACCTCATGCCCTCGCCGGACGACGCCCATGCACCCCCGGTTCACTGGGAGGACGACCGAGCGTAGTCAGGCTGCTTCGCAGCCCGCAAGGCGTCCACAATGATCTTCGTCGCACGCTCCACCGTGACGGTGGCCTGCTCCTTCTCGAGAGTCTGCACCACACCTCCGGGGATGTTGAGCGCCGGCTCAAGGTCCTGCGGCTTACCGATGACCTTGAAACGATAGGGCTGGGTGATCTTGTTCCCGTCGACGCTCACGCCCTTGCCGGAGTCGGCCAGATAGGTGCTGGCGACGACCCGTACACCGTTCACCTGGATCGCCTCCGCGCCGGCGGCGCGCAGTTCCTGGATCGCGTCAAGCAGCATGTCGGCCTTGACCGTCCCCTTCGTGTCGTTGATCGTCAGCGTGATGCCGGGTCCCTGCGCCGCCACCGTGCCCGCCAGAATGCCGAGTTGCTTCTCCTTCTCGGCGGTCTGCTTGCGGGCCTCCGCGGCCTGGTTCGAGCTGTTCTCCAGCTCGGTGCGCTGATCTTCGAGACCCTGCTTCTCGTCTTCTAGACGCTGCGTACGGTTGTCGAGTTCATCGAGGATGCGTACGAGATCTTCTTGGCGCGCGCCGCGCAGGGCGCTGCCGCTGTCGCTGTTGGAGGCCACCTGGACGGCCAGACCGAAGCCGAGGCCGAACAGAAGCAGGGCGACGATGAGTTGCGCGCGGGTGACCCGCGGCGGCCACACCCCCTTCAGCAGCCGCTGCCGGCCGGTCAGCGACGGCTCGTCCTTCTCGTCACGCTGCTCGGACTCCGAACTCTCGGGAGCCGCGGCCGGGACCTCTTCGGGAAGCTCCCTGCGCAGCCGGTTCTCGGGTGTCTCGCCTTCGTTGCTCATCGGCCTCACGCCCGGAAGACGTGCCGACGGATCGCCGCGGCGTTGGAGAAGATGCGGATGCCGAGGACGACCACGACGCCGGTGGAGAGTTGGGCGCCCACGCCCAACTTGTCGCCCAGGAAGACGATCAGTGCGGCCACGACCACGTTCGACAGGAAGGAGACCACGAAGACCTTGTCGTCGAAGATGCCGTCGAGCATCGCCCGCAGCCCTCCGAAGACGGCGTCCAGCGCCGCCACGACGGCGATCGGAAGGTAAGGCTCGACGACCGCCGGAACCTCGGGCCGGACCAACAATCCAGCCACGACTCCCACGACGAGGCCCAGTACGGCGATCACGATGTGCCCTTCTCTGTGCTCGGCTGCGCTGTACGTACGATCACACTCGGTGCGGCGGACAACTGGACGTCCTTTTCGACGGAAATGGCGGTCCGGATGCCGTAGTTCTCCTGCAGGGCGTGCAGATACAGGCCGTCGGCACTGTTCTGGAACCTGGTGCTGAGCCGCTCGCCGTCCCCCACCGCCAGCACCGTGTAGGGCGGCACCAGCGGCTTGTTGTCGACCAGTATCGCGTCACCCGCTGCCCTGATCGCCGACAGTGCCGTCAGCCGTTGCCCGTTGATCGAGACGGCCTCCGCGCCGGACTCCCAGAACCCGTTGACGACCCGCTGCATGTCACGGTCGCGGACGCGCCCGGTGTCGGAGAACCCACTGGTCTCACGAGGATTGCCGTCGCCGCCCTCGGTGGCTTCCTTGGCGTCGTCCACGACGAGCTTCACACCGGGGCCGTGGACGGCGACGGCACCCGACAGGACGCCCACCAGATCGGCCTGGCCGCTGCCCCCCTGCTTCTTCAGCGCCTCGTTCTGCCGGGCGCTCACATCGTCGCGCAGGGTGTCGACGCCGCTCTCAAGCTTGTCCGCGGCCGCGGTCTCTCGCTCGACGCGGTCGATGAGTTCCTGGCGCTCCTTGGCGACGACCGGTGCCGCGATCCGCGCGTTCGCCGCGCCCACGGTCACCACCAGGGCCGCGAGGACGAGACCGGCCGCGAGGCCCAGCTTCGCCCGCACCGTCTTCGGCATACCGCCGGCGCCCTCGGTCTGCCTACGGGCGGCGGCCTCGGCGTATCCGTCGTCGAGGCTGTGATCCATGACGTTGGTGAGCAGCGACATGGAGGCGTCCGGGCGCGGGGGGCGCGGAGGTGTGCTCCGAATGGGGGGCTGCTGCGGCATGCCGCACATCGTCGCACGTCGCGGGCGCTACCTCCGAATGGCCCCACCGGCGTGCCGGACAGGCCCCTTTGGGGGCACTTGTCCGGCACGCGTGTGTGCTGTCCGTTTCAGCGACCTGCGCTGTCCACGACTGCAGCCCACTCGTCGAGCAGGGCCTCCGCGGACGCGTCGTCCGGCCCCTCCGCCCACAGATGCGTCACCGCCTCGGCGGGGTCGGGAAGCACCATCACCCAGCGCCCGTCCGTCTCCACGACCCGTACTCCGTCGGTCGTGTCCACGAACCGGTCCCCGGCCGCCTCCACGACCCGGCGCATCACCAGGCCTTTGACGGCCCAAGGAGTGGCCAGGTCGCGCTTGAGGACATGCGCCCGCGGAATCCGCGCGTCGATCTGGCTGAGCGTGAGCTGCGTCCGCGCCACCAGCCCGATCAGTCGTACGAAAGCCGCCGCGCCGTCGAAGACGCTGCTGAACTCCGGAATGATGAATCCGCCGCGCCCGTCACCGCCGAAGATCGTCGACTCCTCGCGTCCGACCCTCGTCAGATCGTCCGGAGACGTCGTCGTCCACTCGACCTGCGTCCCGTGGTACGCCGCCACCTGCTCGGCGATCCGCGTGGTGGTCACCGGCAGCGCCACCCGCCCACTGCGCCGCTCCGCGGCCACCAGGTCGAGCAGCACGAGCAGGGCCCGGTCGTCCTCGACGATCCGTCCCTTCTCGTCGACGAGCGAGAGCCGCTCGCCCACCGGGTCGAAACGCACCCCGAACGCGGCCCGCGCGGACGCGACGATCTCGCCCAGCCGCACCAGACCGGCCCGCCGCGTGTCCGACGTCTCCGTGGGCCTGGATTCGTCGAGACCGGGATTGATGGTCAGGGAGTCCACGCCGAGCTTGCCCAACAGACTGGGCAACACCAGCCCCGCACTGCCGTTCGAGGCGTCCACGACCACCTTCAGACCGGATTCGGTGATACCGGTGGTGTCGACATTCCTGAGCAGTGATCCGGTGTACGAGTCGAAGACGCTGGCGGGGAAGTGCAGATCCCCGATCTCCCCCGGGAACGCACGCCGGTACTCCTGCCGCGCGAACACCCGGTCCAGCTTGCGCTGCCCCCCTTGTGACAGGTCGGCACCCTGTCCGTCGAAGAACATGATGTCGACGGAATCCGGTACCCCGGGGGTCGTACGGATCATGATCCCGCCCGCGCTGCCCCTGGCGGTCTGCTGACGAGCCACTGGCAGCGGTACGTTCTCCAGGTCGCGTACGTCGATGGCACTGGCCTGCAGCGCCGAGATGACCGCCCGCTTCAGCGCGCGGGCGCCTCGGGAGTGGTCGCGGGCCGTGGTGACGGTGGAGCCCTTCTTGAGCGTCGTCGCGTACGCCCCCGCCAGGCGCACGGCGAGCTCCGGAGTGATCTCCACGTTCAGGATTCCGGTGACACCGCGGGCGCCGAAAAGATGTGCCTGCCCGCGCGACTCCCAGATCACCGAGGTGTTGACGAAGGCGCCGGCCTCGATGGTCTTGAACGGATAGACGCGTACGTTCCCCTGGATGATCGATTCTTCACCGACGAGGCATTCGTCGCCGATGACAGCGCCGTCCTCGATCCTCGCGGCCCGCATGATGTCGGTGTTCTTCCCGATCACGCAGCCCCGCAAATTGCTGTGCTGGCCGATGTACACGTTGTCGTGGACCACGGCCCTGTGCAGAAAGGCCCCGCTCTTGACGACGACGTTGGAGCCGACGACGGTGTGCTCACGAATTTCGGCATCCGCTTCGACCTTGGCGTAGTCGCCGATGTAGAGCGGGCCGCGCAGTACGGCGTCGGGGTGCACTTCGGCACCTTCGGCGACCCATACGCCCGGGGAGATCTCGAAACCGTCGATCTCGACGTCGACCTTGCCCTCGAGGACGTCGGCCTGCGCTTTCACATAGCTCTCGTGGGTGCCGACGTCCTCCCAGTAGCCCTCGGCGATATAGCCGAAGACCGGCTTGCCCTCCTTCATCAGCTGAGGGAAGACATCGCCGGACCAGTCGACCGAGACATCGGCCTCGACGTAGTCGAAGACTTCGGGCTCCATCACGTAGATACCCGTGTTGACGGTGTCGGAGAAAACCTGGCCCCAGGTGGGTTTCTCCAGGAAGCGCTCGACCTTGCCCTCTTCGTCCACGATGGTGATGCCGAATTCAAGGGGGTTCGGCACACGCGTCAGACAGACGGTGACCATCGCACCCTTTTCCTTGTGGAAATTGATGAGGTCGGTGAGATCGAAGTCGGTCAGGGCGTCACCGGAGATCACCAGGAAAGTGTCGTCCTTCAACGCCTCCTCGGCGTTCTTGACACTCCCGGCGGTACCGAGTGGCTTCTCCTCATTGGCATAGGTGAGCTCCATACCGAGCTCCTCGCCGTCACCGAAGTAGTTCTTGACCAATGAGGCCAAGAACTGGACAGTAACGACGGTCTCGTTGAGCCCATGCCTTTTGAGCAGCCGCAGCACGTGCTCCATGATCGGGCGGTTCACCACCGGCAGGAGCGGCTTGGGCATGCTTGAGGTCATGGGACGAAGGCGTGTGCCTTCGCCTCCGGCCATCACGACGGCCTTCATGTCGGAAGCGTCCTCCTTGAAGAGACGACGGTCTAGCCGACTTCACCCGTCCTGATTGTCCCGCAGTTCTCGAGTGCGGGCCATCCGGGCACTTCAGCTGCCCCAACGGGCCGAGCTCAATCGGCCATGGCGTCCGCCCTGAGAAGCCGGCGGACCTGGACCACGTAGAGGACTCCTGCCCACCAATAGAGGGTTGTACCCCACCCGGCGAACGCCCATCCGAAAATCGCGGCGAGTGACGCGAGCCATCCGCTTCCGTCGCTGAGCAGCAACAGAGGGAAGGCGTACATCAGGTTGAAGGTGGCCGCCTTCCCGAGGAAGTTCACCTGCAACGGCGGATAGCCGTGACGCCGGAGGACTGCCACGACCACCAGCAGAACCAGCTCACGCGCCAGAAGCACAGCCGTCAACCACAGCGGCAGAATCTCGCGCCAGGTGAGCCCCACAAGAGTGGACAGAATGTAGAGCCGGTCCGCCGCGGGATCAAGCAGCCGGCCGAGGCTGCTGATTTGATTCCAGCGCCGCGCGAGCTTCCCGTCGAGATAGTCACTGACGCCGCTCAGCATGAGCACGAGCAGCGCCCAGCCATCACTCTTGGGACCGCCGAACTCGGGCCGGAGGATCAGCCACAGGAAGACGGGTACGCCGACGAGGCGCGCCATGCTGAGGATGTTCGGGATGGTGAGGACCCGGTCCGTCTGGACGCGGGTCTCCTGGACCTCCACCCGGGGGCCTCCTGTGGGAAACGAGCCAACGATGCCCCCTGACCTTACCCGCAGCGCTCGCGTCGAGGTGCGGAGGGGTGGCGGAGCCACCGCGAAAACAGAACTGACCCTGAACGCAGAAAACCCCCGTACCGATTTCCCGGTACGGGGGTTCTCCCTACAATGAGTTCGGCGGCGTCCTACTCTCCCACAGGGTCCCCCCTGCAGTACCATCGGCGCTGTGAGGCTTAGCTTCCGGGTTCGGAATGTAACCGGGCGTTTCCCTCACGCTATGACCACCGAAACACTATGAAACTTGTCAAACTACCGCACCACACCCAGTGGCCCTGGGAATGGGGTTGTTCGTGGTTTCAGAACCAACACAGTGGACGCGAGCAACTGAGGACAAGCCCTCGGCCTATTAGTACCGGTCACCTCCAGCGGTTACCCGCCTTCCAGATCCGGCCTATCAACC